>NZ_JBEOVY010000257.1:0-11484 GCF_040295745.1 Saccharopolyspora sp. NPDC002686 | reverse complement strand
CCGACACGCCGGGGTCCCGACACGCCCGGGTGTGCAGTTTCAATTGAAACTGTAAAACCCGGGCACGGCGGATCACAGTTTCAATTGAAACTGCGGTCACGGTGAGCGGAACGAGCCTCCGCGAGAGACGGGTCGGCCCCGGGCACCATGGGTGTCCGGGGCCGTTTGTGGGCCGGTTGCCGTGGCAGCCGACAGGATTCAGGTTTCGATTCAGCGCTCGTTGATCGACTTGTACGCGCGCTCCGGCGAGCCGGTGTAGATCTGGCGCGGACGGCTGATCTTGCGGGCCGGGTCCTCCAGCATCTCCCGCCAGTGCGCGATCCAGCCGGGCAGCCGGCCGAGCGCGAACAGGACGGTGAAGTACTTCGTCGGGAAGCCCATGGCCTTGTAGATCAGGCCGGTGTAGAAGTCGACGTTCGGGTACAGCTTGCGCTCGATGAAGTAGTCGTCGGCGAGCGCCTTCTCCTCGAGCTTCATCGCGATGTCCAGCAGCGGGTCGTTCGCACCCAGCTTGCTGAGCACCTCGTCGGCGGTCTTCTTGATGATCGCCGCGCGCGGGTCGTAGTTCTTGTAGACCCGGTGGCCGAAGCCCATCAGCCGGACGCCGGGCTCCTTGTTCTTCACGCGCTCGACGAACGAGTCGACGTCGCCGCCGTTGGCGTGGATGCCCTCGAGCATCTCCAGCACCGCGCTGTTCGCACCACCGTGCAGCGGGCCGAACAGGGCGTTGATGCCCGCGGAAACGCTGGCGAACAGGTTGGTCTCGGCCGAGCCCACCATCCGCACGGTCGAGGTGGAGCAGTTCTGCTCGTGGTCGGCGTGCAGGATGAACAGCAGGTCCAGGGCGCGGGCCAGCGTGGGGTCGACCTCGTAGGGCTCGGCGGGGAAGCCGAAGGTCATCCGGAGGAAGTTCTCCACCAGGCCCAGCGAGTTGTCCGGGTACAGGAAGGGCTGGCCGACCGACTTCTTGTAGGCGTAGGCCGCGATGGTGGGCAGCTTGGCCAGCAGCCGGACGGTGGACAGCTCCACCTGGTCCTTGTCGAAGGGGTTGAGGCTGTCCTGGTAGAAGGTGGACAGCGCGGACACCGCGGAGGACAGCACCGGCATCGGGTGCGCGTCGCGCGGGAAGCCGTCGAAGAACTGCTTGAGGTCTTCGTGCAGCAGGGTGTGCCGCTGGATCCGGGAGGCGAACTCGTCGTACTGCTGCTGGGTCGGCAGCTCGCCGTAGATCAGCAGGTAGCTGACCTCGATGAAGTTCGACTTGGCCGCCAGCTCCTCGATCGGGTAGCCGCGGTAGCGGAGGATGCCGGCGTCACCGTCGATGTAGGTGATGTCGGACTCGCAGGCCGCCGTGTTGACGAAGCCCGGGTCCAACGTCACCAAACCGGTCTTGGCCAACAACTTGCCGAGGTCCACGCCAGGCGCACCCTCGGTCGGCTCAGTCACCTGCATCTCGTGCTCGCCGGCGTCATAGCGCAGCGCGACGGTACGTTTGGCGGTCACGTCGTCGGGCATTCGGGAACCTCTCGCGCTCGTCGGGGTGCGTGTGGTGACGACCGCGGGTGCCCGGCCGACCGGCCTGGGCTGCGTTGTCGCCCGCGCGCGGCCCGGGGTGTCCGAACCGCCGCAGCACCACCCCGTTGGGGTCCTGTCAGTAGTCACGCTAGACCGCAGTGGGCCCCCCGCGCAGCAATCGCGTTTCGCCTTTTTGGCAGGTGGGACCACGATCACATCACATCGGGCGGCTTTCGCCGGAGATTTTTCGACGCTCCGGAACCATCTGGGCCGGTCATAGTGACCAACCGGGCCATCCGGACGGCGCAGCGCCGACTGCGCCAACCGGATCTCGGGCGGTTGAGCTCACAGGGTGTCGTCGAGCACGTCCGCCCAGTTCAGTCGGTGTGCAGCTCCTCGGACCACGGCGGTTCGGCACCCGGACGCGAGACGGTGACGGCCGCAGCGGCCGCCGCGAACCGCAGCGCGCGCTCCCACCCGGTCCCGTCGAGAGCGCGCACGCCCTCCGCTGAAAGCGCGTCGTTGCGGTGCAACCACGCCAGCAGCGCGGCCTGCACGGTGTCGCCGGCGCCGATGGTGTCGGCGACGTCGACCTTCTCCCCCGGAACGGTGAACTCGCCGTCGGCGGTCACCGCGGTCAGGCCGTCCGCACCTCGGGTCAGCACCACCGCGGCCGGTCCTTGGCGCTGCCACTCGCGAGCCGCGGCGAGCACGTCCCCGCCGTCCGCGAGCCATTCGGCGTCGTCGTCGGAGACCTTCAGCAGTCCCACCGACGGCAGCCAGGAGCGGAACCGGGCTCGGTAGGCGTCGGCATCGGCGATCAGACCGGCGCGGATGTTCGGGTCCAGCGCGACGAACCGGCCGCGCTCGGCTTCCCGGAACAGCACCCGCTCGTACACCGAAGCGCCTGGTTCCAGCACCATCCCGAGGGTGCCGAGGCAGAGCGCGGTGGCGCGCTCGGGCAGCTCCTGGTCGGTGACGAACCGGGTCGCGGTGCCCTCGGTGTGGAAGCTGTAGCGCGCCGAACCGTCCTCGGCGAGCCCCACCACGGCGAGCGTCGTCGGCTCCGGGCCGCGCTGCACCAGCTCGACATCCACATTGGATGCCCGCAGCCGCTCGAACAGCTCGTCCCCGAACTGGTCGGTGGACAGCCGGGCGTAGAACGCGGCCGGGACGCCGAGCCGTCCGAGGGCGATGGCCACGTTGTACGGCCCGCCGCCGAGCAACGGGTGCAGCGGCCCGAGCTCGCCCTCACCCGTGGCGGGGTCCGGGACGAGGTCGACCAGGGCCTCACCGCCGATGACGATCACTTCTGTCCTCCTTGTGCTTCTTCGGCCGGGGCCAGCCCGCCGAGCAGGAACTGCGAGAGCGCGTCGAACGCGGCCGCGTCCGAAAGCCCGGTGCGCTCGCCGATCTCGCCCCGCTGGATGCCCGCGATGGCGTGCCCGACCATTTCGCCGACGAACCCCGCATGCACCTCGCGGAACACCCCTTGCCGCACGCCCTCGCCGATGAAGGCGCGGATGCGGTCGGTGGCGGCGCGCGCGTTGGCCTCGTAGGTGGCGCGGGTGGAGAGGTTCGCGGCCATGTCGTCGATGAACTCCCGGGACGCCGGGCGCAGCGCTTCGGCCGCGGCGTCCAGGTAGACCCGGACCTTCTCCCGCACGTCCTGGACCGCCTCGACTCGCCGCTCGACGCTCTGCGTGGCGCACTTGAAGTAGTGCGCGACCACGCGGACCGCGAGCTGCTCCTTGCTGCCCGCCAGCGTGTACAGCGTCGATTTCGAGCAGTGCAGCCGGGCCACCAGGTCGTCCAGCGTGAAGTGCGCGAACCCTTCCGCGAGGAAGAGGTCGCGCAGCTGGTCCAGCAGCTCGGCCCGGCGGGCGTTCGCCGGTCGGCGGCTTTGGGAGGTGGTCATCGCTGGAAGCCTGCCACAGCACTGTCGGAGGACTTCGCGGGTTCTCCCCCGCGAGCACTTCCACAGTACTGGAGTTCGCCCTACAGTACTGGCATCAGTACTACCGGCAGTTGTCACACCGGCACCAGGAGCGCGAACCGCCATGCCCGTCCAACGCCTGCTTCCCACCTCCGAAGCCACCGATCTGCTCGCGCTGACCAGGGAGATCGCCCGCGATGAGCTCGCCGGGCGGGCCGCCGGCGACGAGGCGGCCGAGAAGTTCCCGCGCGACGCCTTCCGCCTGCTCGGCGAGTCCGGATTCCTCGGGCTGCCCTACGCCGAGGAGCACGGCGGCGGGGCCCAGCCGTACGAGGTCTACCTCCAGGTGCTGGAGGAGCTCAGCAGCGCGTGGATGACCGTCGGCGTCGGCCTGTCGGTGCACACCATGAGCTGCTTCCCGCTGGCCCACTTCGGCACCGACGAGCAACGTTCCCGCTGGCTGCCGGACATGCTCGGCGGCGACCTGCTCGGCGGGTACGCGCTGTCCGAACCGCACGCGGGCTCCGACGCGGCGTCGCTGAGCACGCGGGCCGTGCGCCAGGACGACGAGTACGGGATCACCGGCGCCAAGGCGTGGATCACGCACGGCGGCGTCGCGGACTTCTACACGCTCATGGCCCGCACCTCCGACGACGGGCCGCGCGGCATCAGCTGCTTCCTGGTCGACGGGTCGACCGCCGGTCTCTCGGCGGGACCGCCCGAGCACAAGATGGGCCTGACCGGATCGCCCACGACTCCGCTGTACTTCGAGGACGCGCGGGTGCCCGCGGAGCGGCTCGTCGGAGAGGAGGGCGACGGGCTGAAGATCGCGCTGGCCGCGCTGGACTCCGGCCGGCTGGGCATCGCCGCCTGCGCGGTCGGGCTGGCGCAGGCCGCCCTGGACCTGGCCGTGGACTACGCCAAGCAGCGCACCCAGTTCGGGCGGCCGATCATCGAGTTCCAGGGGCTGGAGTTCCTGCTGGCCGACATGGCCGCCGCGGTGCAGTCGGCGCGCGCGAGCTACCTCGACGGAGCGCGCCGCCGCGATGCCGGGATGCCCTTCGGGCAGCAGGCCTCGGTGGCGAAGCTGGTGGCCACGGACGCGGCGATGAAGGTGACCACCGACGCGGTCCAGGTCCTCGGCGGCGCGGGCTACACCCGCGACTTCCCGGCGGAGCGCTACATGCGCGAGGCCAAGGTCCTGCAGATCTTCGAGGGCACCAACCAGATCCAGCGCATGCTCATCGCCCGCGGCCTGAAGTGAGCGCACCTCCCGCGGTGGTCCCGTGAGCATTTTGGGTCGCTATAGCAGCCCAAAGTGCTCACGGGCACGGAACGAGCCGGTCAGAACGGGGTCAGGCCCCAGTGGGCGATCCAGGTCTCGCCGGGTTGGAGGGTCAGCAGGTCGGTGCCGGTGTTGAGGGCGTTCGGCGGGCAGGTCATCGGTTCGATCGCGACCGCCCGGCCGCGTCCGGGGAAGTCGTCCGGCGTGTAGACCTGCACCCACTTGAACACCGGATCCGCCCACAGCTGGACGCCGCGACCGTCCGGACCGGTCAGCGAGTGCCGGACGAACTCGTCGCCCGGCGCCGGTGCCGCCCCGCCGAAGGCGGTGTCCAGCAGCAGCCCGGCCAGCGGACGCCCGGTGCGGAAGTCGAGCTCGTCGCCCTGCAGCTCGCGGGGCGGGCGCACCGGAACCATCCGCTCGGCGTCCACCGGCAGCAGGCTCGACGCGGACAACCGCAGCGCGCAGTCGTCCGTCGCGGCGTTGCCCGCGCGCGGGTACGGGTGCACACCGACCCCGAAGGGCGTCGCGCGCGATCCCAGGTTCTCCATCGTGTGCGTGACGGTCAGCCCGTCCGGGCCGACGGAGTAGCCGACCGAGGTCAGCAGCGGCACCGGCCATCCCGGCTGCGCCGCCACCATCGCCTGCAGGACCACAGTGGACTCGGCGTGCTCGACGACGCTCCACGCGGTGTGCCGCAGCAGGCCGTGGATCGCGTTGTGCCGCGCGGGTTCGCTCAGCGCGAGCTGCTGCGGTTCCCCGTCGAGCACCCACCGGCCGTCGGCCACCCGGTTCGGCCAGGGCACCAGCACCGCACCGGCACCGCCCGGCGGCAGCTGGTCCGCCCCGTAGGTCTCGACGTGGGGCACTCCGTCGACGTCGAAAGCGCGCAACCCGGCACCGACTTCGGTGACCACGGCGCGCATCGGACCGGACGCGATCTCGAACTGCCGCCCGGTCGCAGGAACGGGTTCATTCACCTGGCCACCCTAATAAAAGCGGGCCTCCCGGACCGCTCGAACGGTCCGGGAGGCCCACCGGAATGCGGTGCCGACTAGGTGATCACTTGCCCAGCTTCTCGGCATCGAACTCCCGGCGGCCGTGGACCAGGTAGTTGATGCCCCAGAAGATCACGCCGAGGCCGAGCAGGATCCCGACGATCCCGTACTCGAGCAACGGGCGGCCGGTCAACGGGCTGGCGAAGAACGCGCAGGTGATCGCACCGGCGACCGGAACCCAGGTGGGCGCCTTGAAGTGCTTGTGCTCGACCTTGTCCTTGCGCAGGACCAAGCAGGCCACGTTGACGATGGCGAACACGATCAGCAGCAGCAGCGAGGTGGTGCCGCCGAGGTTCTCGATCTTCAGCGAGCTCACCAGCACGATCGCGAGGACGCTGGTGAACAGGATCGACACCCACGGCGTCTGCCGCGCCTGGTGCACCAGGCCGAACTGCTTCGGGATGATGCCCTCGTTCGACATGCCGTAGAGCAGGCGGCTGGCCATCATCATGTTGATCAACGCGGTGTTGCTCAGCGCGAACAGCGCGATGAAGGCGAACACGATCGGCGGGAACCACGGCGCGGCGACCTGGACGACCAGCAGCAGCGGCCCGGTGGAGTCGCTGAGGACGTCGGTGGGGATCAGCACCGAGGTGATCAGGGCGATGACCAGGTAGATACCTGCGGTGATCGCCATGCCCATCAGCACCGCGCGGGGGAAGGTCTTGGCCGGGTCCTCGGTCTCCTCGGCCATGTTCACGGTGTCCTCGAAGCCGATCATCGCGAAGAACGCGAGCGCCGTCGCCGAGGTGACCGCGATCAGCGGCGTGGTGTCGGTGTTGAACTGCAGCAGCCGGCTCGGGTCCGGGGTGAACGTCGGGTCGCTGACGCCCGCGAAGACCGCGTAGCCGCCGAAGACGATCACGATCGCCAGACCCGCCATCACCGCGATCGTCAGCAGCAGGTTCAGCTTGGCCGACTCGCCCACGCCGCGGAAGTTGACCGCCGCGATGAGCACGATGAAGGCGATCGCCACCAGCCACGACGGAGCGCCCGGGACGATCTCCTGGAGGTATTCACCGCTGAAGGCCTGCGCTCCGGAAGAGGCCGAGGTGATCCCGGAGCACATGACGGCGAAGGCGACCATGAAGGTCAGGAAGTTCACGCCGAACGCCTTGTGGATGTACAGCGGCGCGCCACCGGCCTTCGGGTACTTGCCCACCAGCTCCAGATAGCTGAACGCGGTCAGGAAGGCGACCACGAAGGCGACCACGAACGGGACCCACAGCGCCCCACCCACCTTGCCGGCGATCTTCCCGGTCAGGGCGTAGATCGTGGTGCCGATGATGTCGCCGACCACGAAGAAGAGCAGCAGTTTGGGCCCCATCGCCTTCTTGAGGCCTGGGCCTTGCGCACCGCCGGGCGCAGCGTCGTTCACGGTCGTCTCGTTGGCCATAGCTGGAAAGTGTGCAACCTCCCCTATCGGCCTCGATGCCCACCCCTGGTCGAATTGCACTGCGACGAATGCATCAGACGTGGCGAACTGCACAATCGAGCCTCGCCGGGAGGAATCATCCCTCGTCAGAGGCCGGTGCCCGGTAGCGCCAGAACGCGGGCAGCAGGGCCGCGGAGATCACCGCGCCGACGATCACGAGCACCCCGCCGACGGCGATCGCGGTCGACGTCCCCAACGCGGCACCGGACAAACCGTGCACGGTGTCGGCCAGCCGCGGCCCTCCGGCGACCACGACGGTGAACACGCCCTGGATGCGCCCGCGCATCTCGTCGGTCGCCGCCGCCTGCATGATCGAACCGCGGTAGACCATGCTCACCAGGTCGGCCCCGCCGCCGATCGCCAGGAAGACCACCGCCAGCCAGAGCGAGTCCGCCAGTCCGAAGCCGATCACCGCGAAGCCCCAGGCGACCACGCCGATGGTGACGCCCACGCCGTGGCGGCTGAATCGGTGCAGCCATCCGGAGAGCACGCCGCAGAGGAACGCGCCCAGCGGGATCGCGGCGAACAGCCAGCCCAGCGCGGCCCCGCCGCCGGGCGGATCGCCGAAGGTCCGCTCGGCCATCTCCGGGAACAACGCGCGCGGCATGCCGAACACCATCGCGATGATGTCCAGCAGGAACGACGCCAGCAGCACCGAGTGCAGCGCCAGGTACCGGAAGCCGTCCAGCACGGCGCGCAGCCCGGCCTTCTTCGGCGCGCCTTCCTGCGGCGGCAGCGGCGGCAACCGGAACACCGCCCAGAGCGCCGCGCACAGCGCCACCGCGTCGACCAGGTACAGCGTCTGGAGCCCGGCCACCGGCAGCAGCACGCCCGCCAGCAGCGGCCCGGCGATCGAACCGAGCTGGAACACGGTGGCGCCCAGCGCCTGCGCGGACGGCAGCAGGTGCACGGGGATCAGCCGGGCGATGGCGGCGCCGCGGGCCGGCATGTTGATCGCGAAGAACGTCTGCTGCCCGGCGAAGAGCACCAGCACCAGCCACACCGAGCGGATGTCGGAGGCGGCGACCAGCCACAGCAGGACCGAGGTGACCGCCAGGCCGGTGTTGGTGACCAGCAGCAGCCGCCTGCGGTCGACGGTGTCGGCGATCGCACCTCCCCACAGGCCGAACACCAGCAGCGGGACCAGGCCGAAGAGCCCGGCGATGCCGACGTAGGCGGAGGAACCGGTGATGTCGTAGAGCTGCTTGGGAACCGCCACGGCGGCGAACTGCGCGCCGACGGCGGTGACGATGTTGGACAGCCACAACCGGCGGTAGGCCGGGTACTTCAGCGGCCTGGTGTCGAGGAGGACCTTCCCCACCAGGGACTTGAGGGATCGACGGTTCGCTGTCTCGGTTCCGCTGCTGGGCTGCACGAGAGCCGAAGCCTAGCCGTTAGCGGGTCTAACAGCACTCGAATTTCCGCGCCGTGTGACCGAAACGACCCGCGCCGAACAGCGAAAACGCCCAGCCCCGGCGGGGGCTGGGCGTTCGGTTTCGGCTGGTGGTCACGGAGCGAGGCGCTCAACCGTCCAGGTGGTGTCCTTGCGGCGGAAGCGGAGGCGGTCGTGGAGCCGGTCCGGGCGGCCCTGCCAGAACTCCACCACGTCCGGGCGGATCCGCCAACCACCCCAGTGCGGCGGCACCGGGACCTTCTCCGCGTCGGCGAAGCGGCGCTCGATGCCGTTCAGCGACGACTTCAGCGCCTCGCGGTTGGCGACGACCCGCGACTGCGGCGACGCCCAAGCGCCGAGCTGCGAGCCGCGCGGGCGCACGCCCCAGTACTCGGCGGTCTCGGCGGCGTCGACCTTCTCCACCGTGCCGCGCACGTTGACCTGGCGCTGCAGGCCCAGCCACGGGAAGGTCGCGGCGGCTACTCGCGTGGACTTCAGGTCGTGGCTCTTGGCCGAGGTGTAGTTGGTGAAGAACACCACGCCCCGCTCGTCGAAGCCCTTGCACAGCACCGTGCGCGAGGACGGGATGCCCTCGGCGTTGGCGGTGGCCAGCACCATCGCGTTCGGCTCGACCAGCTCGGCCTGCACCGCCTCGTCGAACCAGAGCTGGAGCTGCTCGTGCCAGGTCGCGGCGAGCGAGGACTCGTCCAGCGCTCCGGCCTCGTACGACACCCGCATCGACGGCAATGCGACGTTGGCCTCCGACATCCCTATTCCTCCCTGACTCGCCCGACAGCGGCACGACTCGAACTTCTCCGGCTGCGCAGCCGGACGGTACGGGTTGGACCGGCTGGCGCGACAGGACCAGGTGGCGCCAACCACGTACGACGGTAAACGCGATCCGAACGGACGCCGAATCGGCGGTGCTTCACGATCGATTCCGCAACCGATGCAGTGATCGTTCTTACACCCGATCGGACCGGCGAGAACCACTCTTTGCAGTGAAAACGCCTGAACGGGACAAAAGTTCCGGCACCGCGGGCTACGGCTGCGCGGAGCCGGTGCGGTGCACCCGGACCAGGTCCGCGGTCCACATCGCCAGGACGAACGGGAACGTCGTCGGCACCAGCCCCAGGAACTCGATCCCGCCCTGCAGCAGCACCACCGCGGGGACGGCGATCAAGCAGGACCGCCAGGTGCGCCCGGTGGTCAGCAGCCCCACGACGACCAGCGCGGCGTTGAAGCCGTACACCCCGTCGCTGACGTCCAGCGGCGTGTCCGGCAGCAGCTCGACCGCCACCAGCGCCACCGCGGCACCGCAGAACGCGCCGACGGCCAGCCGGACCTGCACGATCGCCAGGCCGATCAGCATGACCAGGCCCGGCAGCCAGCCGTTCGACAGGAAGACCTCGGCCTCCGAGCTGAACAGGCTCAGGTAGTCGCCGTCGAGCCCGAGCACCGGCGACGGCGAGCTGGACGCGGCCTCGGCCCAGCCGAAGTGGTGTCCGGTGTGGACGATCAGCCAGTAGGTGAACACGAACGGGGCGGTGCGGGCAGGAACCGCGAGGAGGAGGTCCGCGACGCGCGCCAGCAGCGTCGCGACGACCGCCCCCGCGATTCCGACCAGCAACGCCGCGCCGAACGGCTGGAAGGACGCCACCGTCCCCAGCACCACCAGCGTGGAGTTGAAGCCGAACAGGCCTTGGGATATCCGCTCCCGCGGCACCCGCAGCGCGGTCGCGGTGAGCATCCCGACCGCGCTGCCGACCAGACCGGCGAGCGCGAATTCCGGCCCGGCCAGCGCGAGCGCGACCAGGAAGACGATCCCGGCCGGCACGCTCTCCTGCAAGTACACCTGCGAGACGCCCGTGGGCACGGCGCGCAGCAGGTCCAGCGCGCCGTGCCGCACCGGGGGCGACTTCTCCGCAGCGGTGTCGTTCACCAGCTCCGCACCTCTAGTTCCTTCGCATCCGGGTGGTGCGAAACGGCTTCGGCGAGCCGCCGCTCGGCGATCACGGCGTCGTCGCCGACGGCGGTGGCCATCGCCCCGCCCGCGGCCAGCGGCGCCAACGACCACCAGTCGCCGCTGCTCGGCACGACCGGATCGTGCTCCCACACGACGGTTTCGGTGGCCAGCACCCGCGCGCCCGCCAGGTAGCCGACGCTCGCGGTCAACCGCTCGTCACCGATGTCCAGCCGCTGCCGCAGCAGCGGAGTGCCGCCGCGCAGCACGTGCGTCGTGGTGGCCAACCGACCGGACCGCTCGCCGTACCGGCCGAGCACCAGCGTCTCCCGGCAGCGCGCCCGCGCGCCCTCGCCGAGCGCGATGGTCATCTCCGCCTGGTGGTCGGCCCGCGAGCTGATCACGGTCGCCTCGGGCAGGTACTCGACCGTCCCGCCGTCGGCGACCTCGATGTGCACGGTGGACCGGCTGTGCCCGCTGTGCTGCCCCGGCAGCGCCACGGTCGCGGCGGTGCCGCGCAGCAGCAGCCGGGCACCGGGGCCGACGTGGACGCGCAGGTCGACGACGTCGCCGCCGACCGGGGTGGCCGCCGAACCGACGAGGTGCACGACGGCGGTGCCGTCGGCGCTGGTGGTGGCGGCCCGGCGGGGCACCATCGTCATCGGCGACTGCGACCGCAGCTCCCGGACGACGCTCCGCCCGCCGTGCCCGAGCTCGACCCTCAGCAGCGCACTAGCGCGCACGCCGCACCACCTTCCGCCTGCGCGGGGGTCGTGAGTGCGTAACAGTGTTCGAACACTGTTACGCTGTCGCCTTCAACCAGGGCAAATGGCTGCCGCACTACGCGGGACTGATCGAGCGGTCGGCTCCGTTCCCGCCCCCGCCACCGGGCTGGGATC
>NZ_JBEOVY010000256.1:0-11488 GCF_040295745.1 Saccharopolyspora sp. NPDC002686 | reverse complement strand
GGGCGGCGTTCCTGGACCTGTCGGCACCGCGCCTGGGCGACGTGCTCAGCGCGGTGCACGGCGACGGCCACGACACAGCGGTGGTGGTCCCGCTCCTGCTCGGCCGCGCCTTCCACGCCCGCGTGGACGTCCCGGCGGCGGTGGCCGAGACGCAGCGCCGCCACCCGCTCCTCCAGGTGCAGGTGACCGACGTCCTCGGCCCCGACCCGCGCCTGGAGGCAGCGGCCTGGCGCCGCCTCCTCGAAGCCGGAGCCGACCCCGACGACCCGAACCTCGGAGTCCTGGTGGCCGGCGCAGGATCCTCCCACGCCCCGGCGAACCAGCTGGTCGCAAACGTCGCCGAGCGCTGGCAGGCCAAGACCGCCTGGGCAGGAGCGGCAGCCACCTTCGCCTCGGCAGCCGAACCAGCAGTCCCAGCAGCGATCGAGCGCCTGCGCGCCCGAGGAGCCCGCCGAATCGCAGTCGCCTCCTGGTTCCTGGCCCCAGGCCGCCTCCCAGACCGAATCACCGACCTGACCCACGACCACGCGCAGAACCCCCTGATCGCAACCCCGATGGCGAACGCGCACGAAGTAGCAGACCTGATCCTCACCCGCTACACCGAAACCCTCGCCACCACGCAGACCCCGCATCGGCTACCAGCGGTCCTTTGACCCCACGGACCCAGCCCAAGCCATCACCCAGGCACCAGACGAACGAGTACCACGACCGTTCGACCAGCGGCGAACGAGTATCACGACCATTCGACCAGCGGCGAACGAACACCACGACCATTCGACCAGTGGTGAACGAGTATCACGACCGTTCGACCAGTGGTGAACCTCTGCAATTTCGATTGAAATTGGCAAACATCGCCACCGCACCTCACGTCGAGAACGACGCCAATTTCGATTGAAATTGCTACACACAAAAATCAACCACCTACCGCTTTGAACCCAAAATCACCCCGTCCCCAACGCCACCTCCCCTCGCTGGTCACAGCGGGTATCACCACCGATCGACCGGAGGCGATACCCAGCGGACTTAGCGAGCAGCGACGCCCGCCGCGCACGGGGTCGAGTTGAGTTCAAAGCGGCAGGTGGTCACCTCGTGTAACGCAATTTCAATCGAAATTGGCACCGTTTCGACCATCCCTGCGGTTGGACACGCAGCCAATTTCAATCGAAATTGCGACCGTCACCCCCAGGCGCAAGGTGAAAGCCCCGCTGGAACCCGGCACAACCCACCCCCCATGTGGCGATGGTCGCTCCTACATCCGCCAGGGACGAGACCCTGGTCTGAGCAAAAGTCGACAACTCGGGTGAGGTGGGCAACCTTCCGGGCAAGATGGCGCACGTGTCCAGCTGGGTACACGATGACCGGCAGCGACCCGGAACACCCCGACATCCCAGGTCGCTGCCGGACCCGTCTTCGCCGATCCTCGCGAGCGCCGCATGATCTCGCAGCCCCACCTGATCGCTCGGGTGCGCGCCGAGCTCGCCCGCGGCGAGCGGGACCGGTCCTGCCACTTCTTCCCGCTGCCTGCCGAGGGCACCATGCCGTCCGTGCTGCACGCCTACTGCGGGTTCGCCATCCGCCCCGGTGAGGCCGAGCCGCTGGACGCTCCGGTCGGCATGCCGTGCACGAGCTGCTTGATGGCCGCCGCGCTCTCGTCCTGAGCCGGTGATCCGGACCGAAACGGCTGATCACCCATTAACTGTGAGTTGTTCTGCCGAACCCCAAGCTTCACCCCATGTGGTCATGAGAGAGTTTGATATCAGCGTCGGGGCGGGGAACCGGCCGCTCCCTGTGTTCGTCGGATCCGCCAGACCCGCGCTATCGAGTGACCGCCGGGGTGTGGGGGCGATCAATGCAGGGCTGGATGAGGAGTCGGGGACAACAGCGCGAGATGAACACGACGCAGCAGCCGAATCGACCGGTCATCACACCCGCCATGCGGGAACAGGCCACGAAGCAGCCCAACACCTGGCTGTACGTGGTCGATCCGATCTTCACCGATCCGAGCGCCGAGGTCCCGCCGTGGGGCTTCATCGGCGGCTACCGGGTCGATGAGAAGGGCGAGATCACCGACGACTTCTCCCCCAACCCGAACTACCGGCCGTCACCGGTCGCGCTGCGGCTGCCCGCGCCGACCAACGACGTCGAGCGCGCCCTCCAGCTGACCACCACCGGCTACGCGCAGGGGCACGCGCTGCTGACCGCGATGCTGGACGCCGAGCTGATCCTGTTCGCGCAGCCGCAGGGCACCGGCCTGTTCACGATGGAGCACGAGTCGGGGCGCCGGCAGCTCCAGGTGTTCACCTCCGACGGCTTCCTGCCGCCGAACTGGACGACCTGGCAGCGGATGACCGGTCGCCAGCTGGCCGCGCACAACCCGGCCGGCATCGACGTCCAGGTGAACCCGACCAGCCCGGTCAAGGCCCGGGTGCCCGCCGAGGACCTGGTCAAGGCCGCCGCCTCGGTGCCGCCGAAGGCCCCCGGCGGCCCGGTGAACTCCCCCGCCACCGGCATGCCCGCGGTCGCTCCGCCGTCCCCGCCCAACGGCACGCCGGTGCCGAACGGCGCCGCGCCCGCGCCGCAGCCCCCGGTGCCGATCGACCCGGTCGAGACGGAGTTCGGCCGCCGCTTCCTGGGTTCGATGCTGGCCGGTGCGATCGGTGACGCGCTGGGCGCGCCGGTCGAGTTCTACCCGGTCGACCAGATCCGCAGCCGCTTCGGCGCGATGGGCGTCACCGAGTACGACCGCACCGGCGACCAGCCCGGCGAGTTCACCGACGACACCCAGATGACCCTGTTCACCCTGGAGGGCCTGATCCGCGGCCACATCGCGGTCCGGGCCGGGGCGGACAACCCGCTGTCGGCGATCCAGCTGGCCTACCAGCGCTGGCTGCACACCCAGGGCTACGCGTGGATGCGGGCCGCCGGGCCGTACGCGATCAGCCACCCCAAGGCCAACGGCTGGCTGATCGAGCAGCACGACCTGTTCGCCGTGCGCTCGCCGAACAGCAGCTGCATCACCGCGCTCCGCGAGTTCGCCTCGGTCGGCGCTCCCGGCACCTTCTCGCGCCCCATCAACGACTCGCCCGACTGCGGTGGCGTGGTGCGCGCCGCCCCGGTCGCGCTGTGGTCCGACGACCCGAAGCAGGTCTTCGAGCTGGCCGCCGCGACCGCGGCGCTGACCTACTCGCAGCCCAACGGCTACCTGCCGGCCGGCGTGTTCGCGGTGATCGTCCACCGGTTGCTGCGCGAGGCGACGCTGGAGGAAGCGGTGCGCCAAGCCCGCGAGCTGCTGGTGCAGTACGCGGACCACGAGGACACCGAACGCGCGCTGCAGGCCGCCGAGGACCTCGCCGCGCAGGGGAAACCGACCCCGGAGCAGCTCAAGGACTCGCTGGGCGGCGGCTGGGCCGGGCACGAGGCCCTGGCCATCGCGGTGTGCGCGGCGCTCAGCACCGACAGCATCGCCGCCGCGCTGATGGTGGCGGTCAACCACTCCGGCGACAGCGACTCCACCGCGGCGATCTGCGGGAACATCGTCGGTGCCCGCTACGGTGCGCCCGCGCTGCCGGGTGTGTGGCTGCGCGACCTCAAGCAGCGGGAAGTCGTCGAATCCCTCGCCAAGGACGCGTTGCTGGAGTTCAGCCCGACGCCTCCGGGCGGTGACGCCTGGGAGGCGCGCTACCCGGCCGCCAAGGACGTCTCCGACCTGGACTTCACCTCCACCCTGCCGCTCGTCTCGGACAAGCCCGCCGCGGAAGCCGCGCCGGCGGAGGAAGCCGTCGAAGCGGAGAGCGCCGCCGCGGACGTCGAAGAAGCCGCGGTCGACCAGGACTCCGACGAGACCCCGGCCGACGAAGAAGCCGAAGCTCCGGCCGAAGAGGCCCAGGAGTCCGACGAGCCCGCAGCCGCCGACGAAGAAGCCGCTGCCGACGAGAACTCGGACGAATCCGAAGCGACGTCCGACGACGACACCGCAGTGGAGGAAGCCGAGCCCCCGGCGGCACCGGTCGTCGCGGAAGCGGCAGCTGACGAACCCGAGACCGACGAGCCCGCCGATCCGGAGGACCTGCGCGCGCAGCGGATCCTCGGCTTCCTGCTCGGCGGGGCCGCCGGTGACGCCCTCGGCTACCCGATCGAGGACGACTCGCTGCAGGACATCCGCCGCAAGTACGGCTCGGCCGGGCTCACCGACTTCGTCGACGCGCACCGACCCGGCGGCTCGGTCAGCGACGAGACCCAGATGACGATGTTCACGCTGGAAGGCCTGATCCGGGCGAGCGTCCGGCGGCGGCTGTTCGGCGAGAACGAACCGGCCACCCAGGTCCAGCACGCCTACCAGCGCTGGCTGCACACCCAGGGCTTCGACTGGCGGGAAGCCGGCGGACCGCTGGCGGCGACCCCGCCGGACGGCTGGCTGATCCGGCAGAAGGGCCTGTTCGTCCGCCGCGCGCCCGGCACGACGTGCATCCAGGCGCTGCACGGCTACGCCAACGGCAAGCCGCAGGGCTCGTTCACCAACCGGCTCAACGACTCCAAGGGCTGCGGCGGCGTGATGCGGGCGGCCCCGGCCGCGCTGTGGTCGACCGATTCCGCCGAGGTGTTCCAGGTCGGCGCGATGACCGCGCTGCTCACGCACGGCAACCCGAGCGGCTTCCTGCCCGCCGGTGCGCTGGCCGTGATCGTCCAGCAGCTGCTGGACGGCCGGTCGCTGCCGGAAGCGGTGGACGGCGCGCTCACCGAACTGTCCAAGTGGGACGGTCACGAGGAGACCTCGGCGGCGCTGCGCGCGGCCATCGAGCTCGCCGCCGGCGGCGAGCCGACGCCGGAGCAGATCCAGGACTCCCTCGGCGAGGGCTGGTTCGGCGAGCAGGCGCTGGCGATCGCGGTGTGCGCGTCGCTGACCCACCCGAAGTCGTTCGCCGACGCGGTGGTGCTGGCCGCGAACCACTCCGGCGACAGCGACTCCACCGCGGCGATCTGCGGCAACATCATGGGTGCGGCGCTGACCTCGGAGGCCATCCCGCAGACCTGGCGCGACAAGCTGGAGCTGCGCGAGGTCATCGAGCAGCTGGCCGCCGACGCGATCCGCGAGTTCGGCCCGAACCCGCCGCGCGACGCCGACTGGCTGGACCGCTACCCCATCGGCGCGGACGAGCCCGCCGAGCAGGACACCCCCGACGAGCAGCCGGAACCGGCCGAGGAGCCGGCCGCCGCGATCGAGGAACCGGTCGAGGAGCAGGCTGAAGCCGTTGCGGAGACCGATGAGCAGCCCGAGTCCGAACCGGTCGCGGAGGACGCGGAGCAGTCCACCGCAGTCGCGGCCGGGGTGGCTGCCACTGCCGTTGCCGCCGCCGGAGCGGCAGCCGTCGCGGTGACCGACGAGCCCGCCGAGGAAGAGGATTCCGCCGTCGAAGAGCAGCCCGCCGAGGAGGCGGAGTCCACCGAGGAACCCGCCGCTGAGGAAGCCGAGGCCACCGAAGTGCAGGTCGAACCGGTCGCCGAGGAGCCGGTGGCCGAACCGGCCGACGACGACGCGGACGACGGGCTCTCCAACGAGGAGCTGCAGCTGCTCGCCGCCTGGCGGAAGTTCCGCGACAACGAGGACGGCAACTCCGCGGACCTCACGCAGGACCTGCACAAGCTGCTCGTCGAGGCCTTCGGCGCGGAGCGCGCGGCGCAGCTGATCGGCGAGGCCGCCGAGACCGAGGACGAGGGCGAGCTGGTCGCCGAGACCCAGGTCCAGCTCAGCCGCGACGAGCGGGTGGCGGGCTGCGTGCTGGGCACCGCCGTCGGCGACGCGCTCGGCGCGCCGTGGATGTTCTCCGACCTGAGCACGATCCTGCGCGAGAACCCGGAAGGCGTCCGGGAGATGGCCGAAGCCTTCGGCAAGCGGGCCGCGGCCACCGCGCACGGGCAGCAGACCGCGTTCGTCCTGGACGCCCTGATCCGCACCCGCGTCCGCTCGGTGCAGCGCGGCATCAGCGAGCACTGGCCGTCGGTGGTGCGCGGAACCCTGCTGCACTGGATGCACACGCAGGGCGTGAAGCTGCGCAGCGGCGTCTTCCAGCTCGGTGCGCTCGCCGAGACCGAGGCCCTGCAGGCGCAGCGGTTCCCGGACGAGGCGACGCTGACCGCGCTGGCCCGCTTCTCGGACCGCCGCGAGGTCCCGACGCCGAGCAACCCGCCGAACTCGGCTCGCACCGCAGCAGCGGCCGTGCGCGGTGCGGCGATCGGCTTCGAGTTCACCTCGCCGCAGGACGCGATCGTCCACGGCGCGGAGATCGCCGCGGTCACCCACGGGCACCCGGACGGCTACCTCACCGCTGGTGCGCTGGCCGGGCTGGTGTGCTCGCTCAACAACGGGCAGACCCTGGTCGACGCCGTGCACTCGGTGCTCGCCGAGCTGGACCAGATGGAGGTCGCGGAGGGCATCACCCAGGGGCTGCGCTCGGCCCTCGAGATCGTCGGCAGCGGGCAGGTCTCGCCCACCCGCTTCGAGGAGCTGGGGCTGGGCTGGCAGGCGCCGGAAGCGCTGGCGATCGCCGTCGCCGCGGCGCTGGCCCACCCGAACTCCTTCGCCGACGCGGTCTCGCTGGCGGCCACCCACTCCGGCAACACCGCGACCACCGCGGCGATCTGCGGCAGCCTGCTCGGGGCGGCGCGCGGCACCGAGCAGATCCCGGCCGAGTGGCTGGAAGAGCTGGAGCTGCGGGAAGTCCTCACCGAGCTGGTCGCCGACGAGCAGCGGGCTCGCGCCGAGATCACCTCCGACCAGCAAGTGCCCGACTGGGCGCAGCGCTACCTCGGATAGACCGCGTGGACGAATCCCGGCTGGACGACTCGGAGCGAGCGCTGCTCGCGGCTTGGCGCAAGGCGCGAGCCGCTGGCGAGCGAGACCCGGTGGAGCAGCAGCTGCTGGAGACCTGGCGGCGGTGGCGGGAACGGCCCGCCACCGCACCGCTGTGGGCGGCGGCCCTGCAGCACCGGTTCGGCGATGAGTCCCCACCGGTGCCCGACACGGGATTGGCCGACCGCGACGGCCCGCTCCCGGAAGCCCCCAGCCGGCTGCTCGGCATGCTGCTGGGCGGCGCGGTGGGCGAGTTCGTCGCCCTCGGCGAGGTCGGGCAGCGCACCAGCGCGCTGCTCTTCGCCCTGGAAGGCATGATCCGGGCGCACACGCAGGCCCGCGCATCCGGCGAAGGCGATCCGCTCGGCTTCGCGCTCAACGGCTTGCGGCGCTGGCTGCACACCCGCGGTATTCCGTGGCGGGACTGCGGAACCGACACCGCGCAGCCGAACGGCTGGCTGGTGCGGGAACGACTCCTGCACTCGCCGCGAACCGACGAGCCGACGCTGCTCACCGCACTGACGCGCGTCGCCGCCGGACACGCAGGCGGGACCCGCAAGAAGCCGATCAACAGCTCCGCCTCGGCCACCGCGGTACCGCTGGGCGCGCTCGCGGCGCTGTGGTCGGGTGATCCCGGCACCGTGTTCGCGCTGGGCGGTGACCTCGCCGCGCTCACCCACGGACACGTCAACGGGCACAGCCCGGCCAGCGTCCTCGGCGTGTCGATGCTGTGGCTGCTGCGCGGGAACCCGCTGGAAACCTCGCTGCAGCAAGGCATTTCCGGTTGGCAACCGGCCCGCAGCACCTTCGCGCACGCGCTGCGGCTGGGCCACGTCAGCCCGGCCGGGTTCCACCCCGGACCGCAGAACCTCAACGCCATGCAGTCCGGTCGCAGCGGCCTGGACGCCCTGGCGATAGCGATGCGAGTGGCGGTGGCGTGCGAGGACGACTTCGCCGCGGCGATCCGCGCGGCGAGCGACCACGACGGCGATACCGCCAGCTCAGCGATGCTGTGCGGGCAGCTGCTCGGCGCGCTGCGCGGTCCGACGGCGATCCCCGCCGAGCTGCTCGACGAACTGCCGATCACGTCCCTGGTCGAGCGGATCGCCGTCGACGCGGCAGCGGAGTTCGGGCCGTACCCGGACGAATCCGAGACCTGGGAGCGCCGCTACCCGACCACCGACGCGGCCGAACCGGCACCGTCCACAGCGGACTACCGCACCGGGCTGACCGCGGTCCCCCGGCTGGCCGCATCCCGCGACCGGTTCGTGGGCGCGGTGCTGGGCTGCGCGGTCGGCGAAGCCCTCGGCATCCCGGTGGCCGCGGACAGCTGGGAGGAGATCCGCTCCCGGCACGGCGCCGACGGGCTGACCGGTTACGTCCCCGCCGGGCACCCCTCCGGCCGCCTCGGCAGCGACACCCAGCTGCTGCTGTTCTCGCTGGAAGGCACGATCCGCGCCAACGTCAGCCGCCGCACCCGCGGAACCGACGACCCGACCCGGCACATCCAGCACGCCTACCAGCGCTGGCTGCACACCCAGCACCTGAGCTGGCCGCGCGCGGCGGGCGAGTTCCTGCGCACCACACCGGAACCGGACGGCTGGCTGGTCCAGCAGCGGGCGCTGTTCCAGACCCGCAACCCGGGCCGGACGATGATGCGCACGCTGATCGCCTTCGCCAAGGGCCAGCAGCAGATGGGCACCCCGGAGCAGCCGGTCAGCGACTCGTCGGGCAGCAGCGCGATCATGCGAGCGGTGCCCGCGGCGCTGTGGAGCAGCGACCCGGCCGAGGTCTTCGAGGTCGGCACGACCACCGCAGCCCTGACCCACGGCCACCCGACGGCCCGCCTGAGCGCAGGCGCACTGGCCTTCCTCACGTCCCGGCTGCTCGCCGGCGAACCGCTGAGCGCCGCCGTGGACGACGTGTTCGGGCAGCTCGCGGCGCACTCCGGGCACGAGGAGGTCACCCGCCGGATCGGCGCAGCGACCGAGCTGGCCCGCGACGGCCGGGTACCACCGGGCGAGGTGGAGCGCGCCCTCGGCACCGGCTCGACGGCGGCGGAAGCCCTGTCCATCGGCCTCTACGCGGCGCTCGTCGGCGAAGGCGACTTCGACGCTGCGCTCCCGGTGGCGGTCAACCACTCCGGCAACAGCGCGACGACCGGAGCGGTCTGCGGCTGCCTGGTGGGTGCGGTGGCCGGAGCACGCCGCATCCCGGAGCGCTGGACGTCCGAGCTGGAACTGCACGAGGTGATCGAACGCCTCGCCCGCGACGCGGTCCTCGAGTTCGGCCCCCGCCCACCCGACTGGTCCGACCGCTACCCACCCACCTGACCCGGTGGACCGCAGTTTCAATTGAAACTGCGCCCTCCCGGCGTGTCGGACCCCGGTGTGTCGTGCCCCGACACGCCGACACTCGCGGACAAGTCGTCCGGCCCGTGGAGAACTTCCGCAACTTCAATGGAAATCAGACCTCGAAATTCCATTGAATTTCAATCCCCGCCGGTGACCGCACCGCCGCGCCGGGCGAGTCGGGCAACGGTGCGACGTGGATCACTGGTCGGTCTGTGGTTAGCGCGGTTAACGTGCCTGTCATGGATGAACTCGTGCACCTGGTCGTGGCCGACGGCGTCGCCACGATCACCCTGGATTCGCCGCGCAACCGCAACGCCCTGTCCGCCCAGCTGCGCAAGGAGCTGCGGCAGCACCTGACGTCCGCGATCGCCGACGACGCGGTGCGCGTGATCGTCCTGGACCACACCGGCACGGTGTTCTGCGCGGGGATGGACCTCAAGGAATCGCGCTCGGCCGACGCCGAGAACCAGGGCGTGCAGGAGTTCCCGGCGATCCTGGAGCAGATCTGGACCTGCCCGAAGCCGGTCGTGGCCAAGCTGGCCGGCCCGGCCCGCGCCGGCGGGGTCGGCATCATCGCGGCCTGCGACATCGCGGTCGCGGTGGACACCGCCACCTTCGCCTTCTCCGAGGTCCGCATCGGCGTGGTGCCCGCGGTGATCTCGGTGACCGTGCTGCCCCGCCTGACCACCCGCCAGGCGCACGAGCTGTTCCTCACCGGCGAGACCTTCGACGCCCGCCGCGCGGCCGAGATCGGCCTGATCAACTCCGCGGTGCCCGCCGACGACCTGGACGCGGAGGTCAAGCGCTACGCGGACATGCTCGCCCTCGGCGCCCCGAACGCCCTGGCGGCGACCAAGGAGATGCTGACCGCCCAGCGCCCGCCGGCGATGAGCGAGGCCTTCGAGCAGATGCTCGAGCTCTCGGCCGAGCACTTCGCAGGCGAGGAAGGCCAGGAAGGCATGAAGGCCTTCGCCGAGAAGCGGAAGCCCTCCTGGGTCCCCGACGCCCTCCAGTGACCTGGCGAAAGTCCCGCCCGCCGCGGGGCGGGACTTTCCGATCGAGCGATCAGTCCTTGGTCAGGACCGAGGTGAAGGTGCGGCCGCAGATCGGGTGTTCCGCCGCGTCGCGCAGGACCGCGTTGATCCGGCCGAAGGCCTTCGGGTCGTGCTCGGCCAGGGCCTGGAAGCCGGACCAGACCAGCACGTGCTCGCCCTCGGACAGCCAGGACAGGTCGGTCAGGCAGTCGTAGAGGGCGTCCAGGTTCCGGCCCGCCCACTCCGGGAAGTTCAGCACGGCGGCGATGCCGTCGAGCGTCGTCCGCTTGCTGATCAGGTCAGAACCGTCGAGCAGGTGCGCGGTCGCCCCGCGCTCCTCTGCTTCCTGCACGGCCTCGCGCGCCGAGACGTCGGCGGATGGGTGCTCCACCTCGCTCACCGGCTGCTCCTTCCGCACCCTGATGGCCCATTTAGTCGCAAACATCGCACTCAACCCGTGGTGTCGACAACCACGAAGGACTCGTAGTGATCGCCTGTGTAGTAAAGCTCAGAGTGGTCACCGGTGACCAGTCGTCGGGCACCCCGGTCGCGAGATCCCGGCGTCGGCACCGTGTACTCGTGGTAGTAGCCCGACTTCTCCTTGGGCAGGACGCCTTCCCGGTTGCCGAAGACCGTGCCGTCCTTCTGCGGGTACGGGAACGGTCCGTTGCTCTGGATCAGCTTCCAGGTCTTGCCGGCCTCCGGCGGGAGCGTCGACAGCTCCTTGACCGGCAGACCGGAATCGGCACCGGGCACCTCCTGGACCTGCTGGCTGGCCGGCGCCTTGTCGTCGACGACGACGTCGCGGGCGAACCAGCCGCCGACCACCAGGACGATGAGCCCGATCAACGCCGACGTAATGCGCTTCCGCGAGGTCACGCCGTCTCCTTCCGACCCCGGGAGGACGCGCCGTCGCGGCGGCCGACCGGGGGCTCGGCATCGCGCACGCGGGTGAGCTTCGCGCCGAGCCCGTCGATGCCGCGATCGATCACGCGCGCCAGGCCCCAGCACAGCGGCAGCAGCACGGCGAACACCAGCACTACCTGCAGCGGGTACGGCAACTGCACGAGCCAGAGCTCGACGCCGTCGTACCACTCGACAAGCCACTCAAACACAGAGCGCCAGGGTACGCGCGGCTCCGCGCCGCCGTGCGCCACCCCGCCCCTCCGGGCGTGGGCGATGTGTCGATTTCGCGAAAAATCGCCGTCCGCCCCGGCCCGGTAGGGTTCCGGGCGAATTCGACACCCGGCTCC
>NZ_JBEOVY010000255.1:0-11522 GCF_040295745.1 Saccharopolyspora sp. NPDC002686 | reverse complement strand
GCCGTGGGGGCGCAGTTTCAATTGAAACTGCGCCCCACGGCGCTCAGCCCTCGGTGGTGATCAGGGGCGGGGGCCGGGTTTGCGGCGGCGGCTGGGGATCGCCGCGACGAGGGTGAACAGGACCGCCGCGGCTTGGAGGGACAGCAGGGCCGTGCGGGGCAGCTCGGTGAACCCGACCTGGACCTCTGCGGCCTTCTCCGGCAACGGGATCGCCACCTGGTGTCCCCAGGCCGTGGTCAGGGGGAGCTCCTTCCCGTCGACCCGGGCGTACCAGCCGGGCTCGTTCTCCGCGCCGAGGACGAGCGCGCGTCCGAGTCCGCCTTCGGAGACCCGGACGGTGAAGTTCGGCAGCTGCGCGGCGACCGGGAGCGGACGGGCTTCGGGAGTCGGTTCCGGTTCGGTCTGCGCCTGGCGCGCCAAGTCGGGACCGACCAGCTTGACCGGCGAACTCGGCAGCAGCAGGCGCAGGACCCGGCTGCCGTCCGGGAGCCGTTCCTGCTCGTTCACCAGGCCGTGGCCGAGCTCCAACACCTGGGATTCGCCCGGCACGACCACGAACTCCGCGCCCCGAGCGGCCACCGCGGCGAGCGCCTCCCGCACCCGACCGGGATCGGCGGAGCGCAGATCGCCGTCGACCTGGCGGAGCCAGTCGGCGGCGGTTCCGGCCGGTGCCAGGTCGTCGTCACCGAAGTGCGGCCCGGAACCGGTGACCAGCCGCGCGGGCTGCTGCCCCGGGTCGAGCACCAGCCGCGTTCCGGTCGGCCCGGTCAACGGACGCTGCGGGCCGAGCGGGCCGCTGATCACCGCGAAGGCGGAGCTGACCACCAGTCCGAGCAGCACGACGCCAAGCGCGGCGAGGCCGAATTCCGGCCGCACCGCGGGGAACTTCGCGGGCATCTTCAGCTGTCCGGCCTGCAGCACGATCCAGCTGCACCCGACCGCGACGAGCACCAGCGGCCCGCCCGTCCAGCCGACGGTCGCGATGCCACCGCTGATCGGCTCGGCCGCCGAACCGTCCACCGCGGCCGCCAGCAACCAGCCGAAGACCGCGACTCCGACCGCGGGCAGCATCCGCTTGTCCCAAGCGAACGCGAGCACCACCACCGCGGCCAGGACGAACAGCACTCCAGGCACGCTCGCCGCCGAACCATCCGGGCTCAACGCCAGCAACCACGCACCAGCTGGCTGCTCCACAGCTCGAGCGCCGAGCCCGTGCAGCAACACCTCCGGATTCTTCAGCAGCACCACGGGCCACGGCAGCAGGCAGGCGACGGAGAGCAGCACCACCGCGGCCAGCCCGGCCACCCGGTGCTGGCTGCGCGCGTTCTCCCCCGGCAGCAGGACGTGCGCGAGCAGCGCGAGCACGATCAACGACAGGTGCAGCAGCGGGGAGAACGCACCGAGCAGCGCCAGGCCCAGCGCGGTCAGGCAAACCCGGCCCAGCCACTTGCGATCGGAACGCCTCATCACCGCAGCGATGCCGGCGAGCAGCGGCGGCACCATGATGTGCGCGACGACCACGTCCACACGCCCCTGCCCCGCCGACAGCAGAGCCGCCGGCAGCACGGCGTACGCACCTGCCGCGATCGCGCGGCGCAGCGGCGGGACCGGGAGCCCCCGGGTCGCGAAGTAAGCGCTGAGCCCCGCGAGCGGAGCCCCGAACAGCAGCAGGAGCGACACCACCACCGACGGTCCACCTAGGACACTGCCGAGCAGCGCGAGCACCAGCAGCGAAGGCGGCGCCGGAGAACTCGTGCCGCCGTCGACCGGATGCCACGCGGCCACGTAGTCCCGCCAGGTCGTGCCGAGGTCGGCCACCGGAAGCAGTCGCCCACCCGCCAGACCCGATCCGAGCCGCCCGGCGACCAACGCGTTGATCAGTGCGAACAGCAGCAGCGCGGCGACGAGCACGAAGGGCGGGGACGACAGCAGCCGCAACACCCTGCCGCGGCTGACCAAACCTCCGCGGGCGTTGTCGCGCGGCGACGGCGAAGGCCGACGTTCCAGCCGCTCGAAGACGTCGCGGCGGATCAGCTTGCCCGGCTCCACCTCGGCAGCCGCCGGATCGTCCCCGGCCGCCGCCAGCAGTTCGGCCAGCTGCTCCGGCTTCGGCGCGGAATCGCCGCCCAACAACCACAACCAGCGCCCGGGGTCGGCCCACCGCCGCTTCCCGAGCGCCACCGCATCCGCGACCGCAGTGGCGAAGGAGGTGTCCCGCGGCAACGTCAGCACGTCGTCGACGACCTGATCCGCGCGCGCCTGCTCCAGCAGTTCCGCGCTGCGGTCGGCCGAACCGGTGTCCACCACGACCACGCGGCGCGGTCTCTCGGACTGCTCACCGAGCGCGGCGAGCACTTCCGGCAGCCACGCTTCGCCGTCCCGACACACCAACACCGCCAGCACCGGCGCGCTCAAAGTCTTCCTCCTGCCGAGCAGATCCACCACCGCACGAACGGTAATGCACCAGCAGCGGAAGAAAACCCGCCGAAATGACCTGATTCAGGCGTGATCGGCGGGCAGCGGCCTCAGACTGCGCGGCGCTTGAGCTTGCGGCGCTCCCTTTCGGACAGTCCGCCCCAGATCCCGAAGCGCTCGTCGTGCTGCAACGCGTACTCCAAGCACTCGGAGCGCACCTCGCAGCCCTGGCAGATCCGCTTCGCCTCCCGCGTGGAGCCGCCCTTCTCCGGGAAGAACGCTTCCGGATCGGTCTGCGCGCAGAGCGCCCGTTCCTGCCACTCCTGCTCTTCTTCGGACATTTCGAACAGTTCGGCAAGAACGTCGAATTCCGCGACGGCGGGTGCGTCCCCACGCTCCGCCAAGCGGCTGTCTCCTGATTCCCACATCGCTGGACTTCCCCCGATTTCTCCCGTTCCCGCCGGCCCTCCCCAGGGCCGGAACAGGACGCACTCCATGCTCACGGGTGGTCTGGCCCCTCACGAGGACCTCGCAACTCCGACGGCGGCGCCGTCGCCGACCGGGTGCGCCGCTCGCCCTCTCTCCGCCAGCGGCACCTCGACCGACCCCGTGCCCGACCAGGTCTCCCGCACCCGGTCGTCCCGCTGTCGCGATCTCCCCTCCCGAGGAATGATCATTTCAACGGTGAATGACACTGCTGTGATTACACCCGTGTAGCTCCTTGCGGTCAAGCGGAGACCATCCGTAGGGGGACACCCGGACAGCGCCACCGCACCACCACCGAGCTCCGCTGAACGCACGCTTTCGGCGCAGCGCCAGTACTCCGTCCGCCGGAACAGATCCCCCGCACGGAGTCCCGAGATCATGAATACCACTACGCGATCACTCGTGCCCCGCCGCGTGGCCGCCCGGTTCGTGGACACTGGGGTCGTGAAGAGCTCCACGACCCGCATCAGCCCCCTGTTCCTGGCGTTCCTCGGACTGACCGTGCTGGGCGGCGTGCTGGCCACCTTCGACAGCAACCTCGCGCGGACCACCGGCGTCCTGCTGCTCGTGCTCGGCGGCTGGACGACGTCGCTGTGCCTGCACGAGTTCGGCCACGCGGTCACCGCGTTCCGCGGCGGGGACCTCTCGGTGCGCTCGAAGGGCTACCTGACGCTGGACCCGCGGCGCTACACCGATCCGATCCTGAGCATCGTGCTGCCGCTGATCTTCGTGGCGCTCGGCGGGATCCCGCTGCCCGGCGGCGCGGTGTGGATCAACCACCACGCGCTGCGCTCGCGCCGCACCGAGTCGATGGTGTCGCTGGCCGGACCGCTGACGAACCTGGTGCTGGGCCTGCTGATCGCCACCGCGGTCGCCGCGGTGCCGATGCCGATCGGGCTGGCCTCCGGCCTGTCCTACCTGGCCTTCCTGCAGGTGATCGCATTCGTGCTGAACATCCTGCCGATCCCCGGCCTGGACGGCTACGGCGCGATCGAACCGTACCTGTCCGCCCCGGCCCGGCAGTTCGGCGAGAAGGCGCGACCGTGGGCGCCGCTGGTGCTGTTCCTGCTGCTGATCGGCGTTCCGCTCGTCGGCCGGATGTTCTTCCAGCTCGCCTACTTCGTCTTCGGCCTGGTCGGTGGTGACACAACGCTCACCGCCCTGGGACAGGCGATCTTCCGCAGCGTGTTCGGGTTCTGAGGTTCCGCATCCTCCTGGAGCGGGCTCCGTGCGAGGATCGGAACCGTGAAGGTCGTAGTTCTGGTCGGTGGAGTCGGTGGCGCGCGGTTCCTGCTCGGGGTGAAGGCAGCACTGGGCCTGCCCGCCGTGGGCGAGCCGCAGCAGCAGTCCGAGCACGAGGTCACCGCGGTGGTCAACGTGGGCGATGACGTGTGGATGCACGGGTTGCGGGTGTGCCCGGACCTGGACACCTGCATGTACACCCTCGGCGGTGGCATCGACGAGGCGAAGGGCTGGGGTCGGGTCGACGAGTCCTGGTCGGTCAAGGAGGAGCTGGCCGCCTACGGCGCCGAACCGAGCTGGTTCGGGCTCGGCGACCGCGACATCGCCACCCACCTGGTGCGCTCGCGGATGCTGCGCGCGGGTTATTCGCTGTCGGCGGTCACCGAAGCGCTGTGCGACCGGTGGCGGCCGGGCGTCGGCCTGCTGCCGGTGACCGACGAGCGGGTGGAGACCCACGTCGCCATCGACGATCCGGAGACCGGTGAGCAGCGGGCCGTGCACTTCCAGGAGTGGTGGGTGCGGCACCGCGCGGAGCCGAAGGCGCACGCGATCGTGCCGGTCGGGGCGGACGAGGCCAAGCCGACGCCTGCAGTGCTGGACGCGCTGCAGCAGGCCGACGTGGTGCTGATGGCGCCGTCGAACCCGGTGGTCAGCATCGGAACGCTGCTGGCGGTGCCGGGTTTCCGCACCGCGCTGCGGGAGACCTCGGCGCCGGTCGTGGGCCTGTCCCCGATCGTCGGCGGACGGCCGCTGCGCGGCATGGCCGACGCCTGCCTGACCGCGATCGGCGTGGAGAGCACCGCCGAGGCGGTCGGTCGGCACTACGGCTCGCGGCAGGACGCCGAGGGCGTTCTGGACGGCTGGCTGGTGCACACGGGTGACTCCGCTGAGATCCCCGGCGTGGAGGTGCGCTCGGTGCCGCTGCTGATGTCCGATGTGGACGCCACCGCCGCGATGGCGCAGGCGGCGTTCGACCTGGCGCGGGAGGCGCGATGAAGGACCACGCGGCGGCAGGCGGGTTGCAGCTGTTCGCGGTTCCCGGGCTGCCGGAGTTCGGCCCCGGCGACGACCTGGCGGCGTCGATCTCGGCGGCCGCCCCGTGGCTCAGCGACGGCGACGTCGTGGTGGTCACCAGCAAGGTGGTGTCCAAGGTCGAGGACCGGATGGTGTCCGCCCCGCTCGACCCGCAGCTGCGCGACGAGCTGCGCCGCGAGCTGGTGCTGTCCGAGGCCACCCACGTGGTGGCCCGGCGCGGCCGGACGCTGATCACCCAGAACAAGCTCGGCATCGTGCAGGCGGCCTCCGGCATCGACGCCTCGAACGTGCCGCAGGACCAGATCGCGCTGCTGCCGGAGGACCCGGACGCCTCCGCGCGCCGCCTGCGGGCCGGGCTCGCCGAGCGGCTCGGGGTGCAGGTCGGCGTGGTCGTGACCGACACGATGGGCCGCGCCTGGCGGGTCGGTCAGACCGACGTGGCGATCGGTTCGGCCGGTGTCGGCGTGCTGCACGACTACGCGGGCAGCACGGATTCGCAGGGCAACGAGCTGGCCGTGACGCTGGTCGCGGTGGCCGACGAGATCGCCGCCGCGGCGGACCTGGTCAAGGGCAAGCTGGGCGCGGTCCCGGTCGCCGTGGTGCGCGGTCTGACCACTGTGGACGACGGTTCGTCCGCGCGGGACCTCGTCCGCACGGTCGACGAGGACCTGTTCGCCATGGGCACGGCCGAGGCGCTGGCGCAGGGCCGCCGCGAAGCGGTGCTGATGCGCCGCTCGGTGCGGCAGTTCGCGGACGCCCCGGTCGACGAGGACGCGGTGCGCCGCGCGGTCGGCTCGGCGCTGACCGCGCCCGCCCCGCACCACACCCGCCCGGTCCGCTTCGTGTGGCTGCGCGACCGCCCGCTGCGGTCGAAGCTGCTGGACGCCATGCGCACGGCTTGGCTGGACGACCTGCGCGCGGACGGCATGCCGGAGGACGCCGCCCAGCGGCGCGTGAACCGGGGCAACCTGCTCTACGCCGCCCCGGAGCTGGTCCTGCCGTTCCTGGTCCGCGAAGGTGCGCACGACTACCCCGACGAACGGCGCGGGGACGCGGAACGGCAGATGTTCACCGTCGCCGGCGGCGCTGCGGTGCAGGGACTGCTGGTGTCGCTGGCGGCCGAGGAGCTCGCCTCGTGCTGGGTGTCCTCGACGATGTTCTGCCCGGACGTGGTGCGCGCGGCACTGGACCTGCCGGACTCCTGGGAACCGCTCGGCGCCGTCGCGGTCGGCCACCCGGCCGAACCGGTCGACGGCCCGCGCGAACCCCGCGACCTCGACGACGGATTGGTGGAGCTGTGAGCGGACCTCAGGCCGACGCGCTGCGAGTGCTCGGTGACTGGCGCCCGACCGACCCGCAGCAGGAAGCGCTGCGGCACGCCTTCCTGACCTTGCTGGACGCCCGGGCCGACGCGTGCCTGCGCGCCTGCGAGCCCGGGCACGTCACCGCCTCGGCGGTGCTGCTCGACGCGGCCGGCGAGAACGTGCTGCTGACGCTGCACCCGCGCGTGGGCACGTGGTTGCAGCTGGGCGGTCACTGCGAGCCGGAGGACACCACGCTGGCCGGGGCGGCGCTGCGCGAAGCGACCGAGGAGTCCGGTGTGGACGGTCTGGTGGTGGATCCGGATCCGGTGCACCTCGACGTGCACCCGATCACCTGCTCGCTGGGCAAGCCGACCCGGCACTTCGACGTCCGCTTCGTCGTCCGCGCCCCGGAAGGAGCCGAGCCGACCCGCAGCGACGAGTCCCTCGACCTCCGCTGGTGGCCGGTGAACGCCCTCCCGGACAACACCGACATCGACCCCCTGATCACCGCCGCCCGCCAGCGGCTCTGATCAAGCGGTTTCCTTGAACACGGCGGCTTCGAGCCGCCGCACGCGCGCTTCGATGCTGTCCGCCTCGGAACCGGACAAGGTCGTCTCGATCAGGACGCGGATCCAGGCTGTGGCTTTCATGTCTTCCTGAGCAGCCCGAACGCGCACTCGATCCAGCAACGACTTCGGCAGCCGCAGCGAGGTGGTGATCATCGGATCGGACGGCGCGGGCTCGGTCTCCCAGTGCCCGGCGTCCATCTCCGCACTCACGTCGGTGTTGTCGTAGTGCTGCGCGAGCTCATTCAACTTCGCCATGTCCCTCACCTTCTCTTACGCCGGAAGGCACGGCGCTCTCTATGGGTCATTTCTCGTGCCGTCACCACGTACCAACGCCCGTCCGCTCCATCGGCCAAGACGACTAACAGGTAACGACCAGCGAGCGTGCGACCGAACAGCAGCTCGGCGTCCTCGCTCGGCCTGGGGACCACCCACTGCGGCCTGCTGAACACCACCTCCTCGACCTCGCCCGGCACGACGCAATGCCTGGCTATGTGCTGCTCGGATTGCTCCGTCCACAAAATTTCGCGCACAGCCAGAGTAGAACACGACGCATTGCATCGCAATGCGTCAAATTCGCCCGTCGTGATCAGCTTTCACCCGAAGAGGTCTGGCGCTTGGGCTCACATGGTGCGGTAGTTGCGGGCGGGCATTCTGGGGCCGTGGCGGGGGCGGGTTGCTCCTGCTGCGCTGAGGTAGCGGACCGCTCGGTGGCGGTGGCCTTCGTAGGGGGCGAGGGCTTCGAGCATGCCTTCGTCGTCGAGCGGGCGGCCCGCCAACGCCAGGCCCACGATCGTCGGCAGGTGGTAGTCGCCGACGCTCACCGCGTCCGGGTCGCCCCAGGCCCGCTGCGCGATCTCCGCCGCCGTCCACGGGCCGATGCCCGGCACCTTCTGCAGGAGATCGCGCCCTTCGACGCCGCGCAGCTCGGCCGCGCGCTCCAACCTCGCTGCCACCGATGCGGCGGCGAGCAGCGTTCGCCTGCGGGCTCCGTCGATGCCCGCGCGATGCCATTCCCAGTCCCGGATCCCGCGCAGCTGCACGGGATCCGGTGCGACCCACAGCTTCTCGACCGGTCCTGGCGCGCGACTGCCGAAGCGCCAGCACAGCTCCCGCCAGGAGCGCCACGCTTCCCGGTTGGTGACCTTCTGCTCCAGGACCGCCGCGACCAGCACGTCCCACACCCGGCCGGACGCGCACAGCCGCACCCCGTGCGAGGCCTTCCGCCCCCGCTCCACGACGTCGTGCACGGCGACGAACCCGCTGGCGTCGTCCGAGTCGCCGAGCAGGTCCGGGATGCCGTCGAGCACCAGCTGCGCGCCGGGCCCCCACGCTGCGGCGTGGACTTCTCCCGCGCCGTTCTTCCGCAGCCGCAACGTCGTCGGGCCCTTCGGCGTCGTGGTGCCCCACCACACCGCGCCCGAGGGATCGACCCGCGTGGTGGGATCGCCGCTTCCGCGGCGCAGCGGAGCGAGCACCCGGGGCAGGTCCACCGGGTACGAGGGGCACCAGGTCCTGGTCAGAGCGTCAGTCATCGCCCTCAGAGGGTATGCCGACCCGCTCCGCCGTCATCGTGGGCCGCAATTTCAATGGAAATCGGAGGTCCGATTTCCATTGAATTTGCGGAAGTTCTCCACAGGGAGGACGACCTGTCCACAGGTGTCGGCATGTCGGGTCCCGACACGCCGACGGTTCACAGTTTCAATTGAAACTGCGGTACCCCCTCGGCATGTCGGGTGCGGACACGCCGTGGAGACCACAGTTTCAATTGAAACTGCGGTGTGGGGTGCTGGTGTGTCGGGTGCGGACACGCCGGGGTTTGGCTCAGCAGTCGGCGGAGAAGCGGACTCCGTGCTCGGGCAGGTTCACGCCCGGCCACACGCGGACTCCGTCGAGCAGTTCGCAGCCCGCGCCGATGTGCGCATCATCACCGATGATCGCGCCCCGCAGCACCGCACCCGCGCCGATCGTCGCGCCCGCTCCGATCACGCTGCTCTCGACCACCGCGTCCCGGGCCACGCGGACCCCGTCGAACAGCACCGACTCCACGACGCTGGCACCGCTCTCGACGACGCAGCCAGCACCGATCGCGCTGCCACCGCTGACCTGGGCTCCAGCGTCGACCGACGTGCCGTCGAGGCACAGCGCCTCGCCGTGCTCCCCCGGCAGCGCGTTCGTCGGCGCGACGCCCAGCACCAGGTCCGCCGAGCCGCGGACGAACGCCTGCGGGGTTCCCATGTCCAGCCAGTACGAGGTGTCGACGTGGCCTTGCACACGTGCGCCCGAGGCGAGCAGCTCCGGGAACGTCTCGCGCTCCACCGACACCGGCCGACCGGCCGGGATGCGGTCGATCACCTCGCGGCGGAACACGTAGCAACCGGCGTTGATCTGGTCCACCGGCGGGTTCTCGGTCTTCTCCAGGAACGCGGTGACCCGCCCGTCCGGATCGGTCGGCACGCAGCCGAACCGGCTGGGATCGTCCACCTTGACCAGGTGCAGCGTCACGTCCGCCGCGGTGCTGCGGTGGGTGGCGATCAGCTCGTTGAGGTCCACTCCGGACAGGATGTCGCCGTTGAACACCAGCACGTCGTCGGCGCTGAGCCGGTCCGACACGTTGCGGATCGCCCCGGCGGTGTCCAGCGGCTGCGGCTCGACCACGTACTCCAGCCGCAGGCCGAGGTCGGAACCGTCGCCGAAGTGCTCGGCGAAGACCTCCGCCTTGTAGGAGGTGCCGAGCACCACGTGCTCGATGCCGGCGGCCCGGATCCGGGACAGCAGGTGGCGCAGGAAGGGCACCCCGGCCGTGGGCAGCATCGGCTTCGGCGCCGACAAGGTCAGCGGGCGCAGCCGCACGCCGCGCCCGCCCACCAGCACGACGGCCTCCGCCGCCGGCGGTGCGGCCCGGTCCCGATCATCCGCGGACATCGGCGTAGCTCCTCCTGTACCTCACGGACTTCACTGACGAAAACCCATTGGGGGGAATACTCTGGCAGGGCCAACGGCATAATGAACACCGGGCCCGTCCCCGCACGGCTCGACGCCCGCCCCCGGCGGACCACCGACTGCGAACGACTGAGAGGGCATCCCCATGGACCCGCTCCTCCGAGCCGACGAAGCACTTGCTCGCGCGCGGGCACGCGGCGCGTTCGTCGTCACGCCGGACAACGCCACCTCGCCGATGGACGCCGCGAACACCGTGCGCATCCCGCGCGAGGTGGTCGATCACGTCGACCCCACGGACACCGCGCCGTCGCTCCCCGTGCCCGGGCCGCCGCAGGCCGCCCCGAAGCCGCAGGCCGAGCCGCAGCAGGGCTGGCCGACCGAGGACTACGGGCAGCAGAACCTGCCGCCGAACCCGTACCACTCGCAGCGCGGCCCGAACGAGTTCGGACCGCTCGGTTCGCAACCCGGTCAGCAGTACCCCCAGTACTGATCAGCGCGTTTCGATGCGGGCCCGGAGCGCCAGCGCGGTGCGCAGCGCCAGGCGCACGGGCGCCCAGAGCGGACCCGGGTGGCGGTCGGCGAGGTAGCGGTAGGCGCTGCGGTGGTGCTCCAGCAGCATCCGCTTGGGCGCCTTCGCCGTGGAGCGCCCGCCGATGTGCATGACCTCGGCTTCCGGCACGTAGACGTTGAGCCAGCCCTTGCGGCGCAACCGGTCGCCCAGGTCGACGTCCTCGAAGTACATGAAGTAGCGCGGGTCGAAGCCGTCGGTGGAGTCGAACGCCTCGCGGCGCAGCAGCAGGCACGAGCCGGACAGCCAGCCCGCCGGGCGTTCGGTGATCTCCGCCTCGGACTGCCGGTAGGCGCGCGTCCACGGGTTGTTCGGCCAGATCTTGCAGAACACCGCGTGCCCGGCCCCTCGCCCGATCGAGGGCAGCATCCGCGCCGACGGGTAGACCTCGCCGCCGGGTTCCCGGATCAGCGGGCCGAAGGAGCCCCCGCGCGGCCAGCGCTTCGACGCGGCCAGCAGCTCGTCGAGCGACCCCGGCCGCCACTCCAGGTCGGGGTTGGCGATGACGATCCAGCCGTACTCCTCGCCCAGCGCGGCCACGCCGCGGTTGGCGCCTCCGCCGTAGCCGAGGTTGCCGCCGGTGGGCACGAACTCGACGTTGGCGCGCTCGGCTGCAGCGCGCTCGGGTTCGCCGTCGGTGGACCCGTTGTCGGCGAGGATCACCCGGACCGGCCGGTCCGTCGCCTGCTGCAAGGTGTCCAGGAACCGGTCCAGCGTCTCGCCCGGCGAGTAGGTCACGGTGACAACGGCGAGCTCGTCGCCGTAGGTGCGCACGTCGGTCACGCCACCACATTCTGCCGAACCGCCCCGAGCCCGGGAATCCGACCGCAGTTTCAACGAGGTTTTTCCACCCTCGTCCTGCGTAGCGGTGCGGGTGGCGGAACCTCAGCGCCCGCCTGGACTCCGGGTGCCCGACTTGATGTATGCCAGATCAGCGGGTGCGGAGGTGGATGTGGTGGGCGC
>NZ_JBEOVY010000254.1:0-11557 GCF_040295745.1 Saccharopolyspora sp. NPDC002686 | reverse complement strand
GGGCAACACCGCCTCCTGGCGCCTAAGGAACCGTGTAAACGCAAATAGGCCCCGCCGCGGAGGCGCGTCAGCGCCGCTGCAGCTCCGCGAGCATCAGGTTCGGGTCGTTGCCGGCCAGGTTGGCTCCGTTGGTCACGTAGGCGCGGTTTCCTCGAACGGCGACGGCCGTGGTTCCCTGCATGCCGTCCTCGGCATCCAGCAGGGTCTCCTGGGCGCCGTCCGCGCCCACCCGCACGAGCTTGCTGGTCTGGTTGATCGCGGCGAGGATCTCGGTGCTCCGACCGGTGAAGTCGAAGTCGTCGATGCCTTCCAGCCGCGTGGCCCGGACCTCGGCGCGGCCGGAGCCGCCACCCTTGGTCACCGGGATGCGGACGATGGTGCCGTGGTCGGAGTTGCTCGCCCACACGGCGCCGTCGTGGACCTTCAGGCCGTTGGCGCCGAAGAAGCCACTGGGCGCCAGGGCCGGGTCCGCCGACCACACGGAGGCCTCGCCGCCGCGCAGCGGGGCCTGCCAGATGCGCCCGCCGGTGGAGTCGGTGACCAGGAAGCGATCCCGCTCGCCGTCGATGACCAGCGCGTTCGGCATGGTGTCGGCAGGCAGCGGCACGACGAGCCGGGGCTCACCGGAACGACGGATCTGCCAGATCCCGGTCAGCCCGCCCTGCCCGGCGGAGTAGAGGAAGTACACGGCGCCGCTGTCCGACCGAGCAACCCCGGTGACCACGGGGATTCCGACGACCGGGGTGGTGCCGCCACCGCCCGGAGGTAGCGGCATGGTGGCGAGTACCTGGACGGCCCCGCCCTGCGCGACCCGCACCACCTGGCGGGCGGGGATCATGCCGATGACCGCGCCACCTCCGGGATCCAGGGCGATGCTCTCGGCGGCCTGGCCCGCAGCCCGGTCAAAGTGAGCGAGGACGCGCACGTCGCCCAGGCGAGTGCTGGGGTGGTCGGCGTGCGTCGGAGCCGGGGCCGCGAGGGCTGTCGGGGCTGCGGTGCCCGCGGCGAGCAGGGTGGCGAGGCCGATCGTGGTGGCGCGCCGCCGCAGCTCGGTGGATCGGTAGGAGGACATGTCTTCCTTTCGGTCGTGCTGGGGAGGTTCCGGGCGGGGCGCCCGGCGGCCCGCACGGGGCCGTCGGGCGCGTGCGGGCTAGCCCGGGAGATGCCGGTCCGTCCGCGCTTCGCTGCGCGAGTCGGTCCCAGAGGGGGTGAAACGCTGCTGGCCGAGCACGGCCAGCAGCTCCAACTGCGAGACCGCGGCGCTGCCCGGCGCGGGTGAGTACACGATCAGGCGCTGGTCCTGCCGGGCCGTCGCCAGGATGTCGAAGTCCAGCTCTATGAGCCCGACCGCAGGGTGCAGGATGCGCTTGCGGTCGCTGCGACGGACCGCGACGTCGTGCTGGGCCCAGAGCTCGGCGAACTCCATGCTCTCCGCGCGCAACGCTCCGACCAGCTCGCCCGCCGCGGGATCCGCCGGGCGGACCGCGAGGGTCGCCCGCAGGTCGTCCACCTGCGCACGGCTCTCGTGCTCATGGTCCTCGGCGGGATAACGCCCGCGCATCTCCAGGTCGGTGAACCACCGGTAGGTACAGCTGCGGGCGAGGCCGTGGAAATGGGCCTGCTCCCCCAACAGCGCATCCGCCATCGGGTTCTGGGCGAGCACGATGTTCAGGTCGGAGGCGATCAGGGCGGGCAAGCCCTGCAACCCGTCCAACAGCCGGAGGAGGCCGCGGCTGACGTGCTCATCACCACCGATGCGAGGCGGAGCGTGGTGACCGGCGAGGCGAAAGAGATGGTCGCGTTCGTCAATCGTCAGCCGCAGCGCGCGGGCCAACGCGGTGAGCATCGCGACCGACGGTTGCGGGCCGCGTCCCTGCTCAAGCCTCGCGTAGTAGTCCGGTGACATGCCGGCGAGCTGGGCGACCTCGAAGCGTCGAAGCCCCGGCGTCCGACGCCGTCCCCCGACCGGAACACCGACGTTCTCCGGCTGGAGCAGCTCACGTCGGCGCCGGAGGAAATCTGCGAGGTCGTTCCGTTCCACTCTCCCAGGATGATCCTCGCGCGGCGGCACAACCAGGACTCGTCGATACCACCTTCATCGGACGGACGATGATCGTTCAGCTCCCGGGACGTGCGCGAGGGCCAACGCACCAAGTGGAAAGCTCGCGCGGTGCTCCGGGCAGCATTCAGGATCGAACCGCGCAGCACCGGGGAACACCCGAACCAACCGCGGATCACCGTCGACCCCGTCGGACGCCAGCCCCTGGCGAGCCACGTGATGACGCCAACAGCAACCACCGACCACCGAATGGGCCTTCTGCGGCACCACCGATTGGGCGAGAAGCTTCGGAGGTGGACCATCCCCGGTCCTGCGAGGCTGCCAGGTCTTTCCAACCGATGAGCTCGGTAGTTGCGATCGCCGACTCCGCCCTCGACCGCGACGTTCCTGCGCGATCACATTGCTTTCACCACCCAAAATATTTTTGTCCAAACTGGACAGTATCCCCCTGTTCACCAGGGCAACCCCCATCAAATAGTCCATTATGTACGAAATCGTGCTCGTTGGTTTCTCCCGGTGGCGATGTGGCTCTGGCCGGTAGTCCTCAAAGACTTCCGACCACTCGCAGTAGGGAGCCGATCGCAGCCGGTCGAGCTCGTTTCCGGGTGGTCGGTCTCGCACATCACATCCACGTCACAATTCCCGCTTCGGATGGCAGAGTGCTTCGAACTCAGTGCGGTGGAGCCCCGCCGCGCCACGTCTGGAGGCCCGTTCGTGAACAGCAAGCGCGACGATTGGACTGGACCGCGCGGCGGCCCGGCTGGGCGGCACCGGAGTCCAGGTCCAGCAGACGCGCCTACGCAGCGGTTGGGCCGACCCGCCCGCCGGAATCCCAGGTGGTGGTTGCTGCGTGCGCTCTTGGCGGTCATCGGGTTGATCACGGCGTCCGTCTGCGCGTTCCTGATCGCGTTCGGCGTCGGCTACGCCATGTGGGATGTGAAGAGCCCGGAGTCGGTCGCCCGGGCCACCGCGCAGACGGTCGTGATCAAGTATTCGGACGATTCGGAGCTGACGCGGATCGTCCCCGCCTCGGGCAACCGGACGATGATCGGGGACGTGACCCGCGAGGTGTCCCCTCCGATGCGGGCTGCCACGCTGGCGGCGGAGGACCCGACCTTCTACCAGAACCCCGGTTTCGACGTGAACGGGATCTTCCGGGCGGCGTGGGGTCAGATCACCGGTGACGACAGCGGTGGCGGTTCGACGTTGACCCAGCAGTACATCAAGCTGTCCACCGGGAACGACGAGCACACCTACGCGCGGAAGTTCAAGGAAATCGTGCTGGCGTTCAAGATGAGCCAGCAGCAGTCCAAGAACGAGATCCTCAAGGCGTACTTGAACACCGCGTACTACGGCCGGGGTGCGTACGGCATCCACGCCGCCGCGGACGTGTACTTCCACAAGGAACCGAAGGACCTGGACGCCTCCGAGGCGGCGGTGCTGGCGGGGATGGTGCAACAGCCGTCCAACAACGACCCGCGCGTCAACCCCGTGCAGGCCCAGCGCCGGTGGACCTACGTCGCCGACCAGATGGAGCGCCACCAGTTCGTCACGGCGGAGCAGCGCGCGGCGATGCGGTTCCCGACGACGCAGGACGGTGCGGACCGGACGAACCAGAACACCACCGGCACGCAGTACCAGATCCGCGAGCAGGTGCTCGCCGAGCTGGATCGGGAGGGCTACAGCCAGCAGAACCTGGAGCAGCACGGCTACACCGTCGTCACCAACATCGATCGGCAGGCGCAGAAGGCCGCCGAGGACGCGGTCGGCACGGTGATGCAGGGCCAGCCGAGCAACCTGCACCCGGCGCTGGTCGCCGTGGAACCGAACACGGGCGCGATCCGCGCCTATTACGGCGGTGGCGGCACGGCGGCAGGTGGGTTCGACTACGCCAACGCGCAGCAGCAGCCCGGTTCCGCGTTCAAACCGTTCGTGGCGCTGGCAGGGCTGGAGCAGAACCGAGGTCTGGGCGAGCTCTACGACGGCTCGTCGCCACGCGAGATCGCGGGGACGACGTTCGCCAACAACCCGGGCGTCAGCTGCGACGACCCACCGCACTGCAGCGTCCGCGAAGCGATGACCAAATCGGTCAACACGGTGTTCGTGGACATGGGCGTGCAGTTCGGGACGGCCAAGGTCGCCGACGCCGCCCACCAGGCGGGCATTCCTCGCGAGGCCAACGGCAAGCCGACCCTGCAGAACGCCGACGGCACGACCAGCGCCGGCATCGCACTGGGCATGTACCCGGTGCGCACCACCGACATGGCCAGCGCTTACGCGACCTTCGCCGACGACGGGATGCGCAACCAGCCCAGGTTCGTCCAGAAGATCGTGGACAACAGCACCGGCCAGGTCGTGCAGGACTTCGTCCCGCAACCGCGGCCCGCGTTCGACCCGAACGATCCGCACCGCAACCGGAACCTGGCCGCGAACGTGACGGAGTCCTTGCTCCAGGTCGCCGACCACTCCCACCTGCCGCTGGACGGACGGCCGGTGGCCGCGAAAACCGGGACCCACCAGTACGGCAACGGTGACAGCGCCGACAACGAGAAGGCCTGGACGGTGGGCTACACCCCGCAGATCTCCACCGCTGTGTCGATGAGCGCGGGAGACGCGCAGCACCCGGTGCTACCGGTGCGGGACGCCAACGGCGCCCCCGTCTTCGGCAGTGGCCTCCCCGGACACATCTGGCAGCAATTCATGAACGCCTACCTCGCCGGCAAGCCCGTCCAGCCCTTCACCAGCGCCGAACCGATCGGACAGTTCTACCCACCGCCACCACCCCCGCCAGCCGCTCCGCCACCACCACCCGCGCCCCCCGCGCCCGGTCCGCCATTCCCCGAGCCTGGTCCGCCACCGAAGCCGCACGGGCACCCGAGGCACGGTCACGGCGGCGGATGATGCGGAGGTCGTGAGGGCGAAGAGTTCCCGAACAAGATGCATGCCAACTCGCGGAGCACGGCTGCTGCGTCCAGTCCGGCCGCAGCAGCCGTGCTCATTCCTCTTGTCCGCGGACGACCGCCGGTCAGCGCAGGCCGACCGCGGCCTTCAGCTCGGCGAGGTCGACGAACTTGTAGTTCGAACCTTCCCGGCCTTCGACCTGCGGGTCGTCGTAGCCGTCGTGGATCACCGCGAGCCCGTTCGGATACCGCTCACCCAGCGGGGCGTTCAGCACGGCAGCGCCGTCGCAATCCTCGGAACCGTCGATGACCGATCCCGGAGCGAGGGCGAAGCCACCCCTGTACTTGTTGTCGCTGCGGCCGTAGACGGCGAAGGTGTTGTCACCCTGGCTCGAAACCAGCAGGTAGCCCTGGCCTTTCGGCTCGTTCCACAGGGTCAGGCCCTCGACGTCGGCGGTGAGGACATCGCCGCCGAAACCGGGGTCTTCGCCGTAGGTGCATTCCTCGGTAGCCGGGTCCCAGGTAGCCGGAACACCGAAGTCGCGGACCGCGTCGACCAGCTCCGGCTCACCGGTGAAGTCGGCGTTCACCCGCCAGAACCCGACGTCCTCCTGGCCGATGTAGAGGACACCGGCGGCCGGGTCCGCGACCATGCCCTCGGACTGCGGCAGCTCACCCGGTTCTTCGCAGGGACTCCAGGTGGCCCCGTTGGGCAACGTGAATTCCGCTGGCAGGTCCAGGGTGCGGACCTTGGTGTAGCCGACCTTGCCCTCGGCATCGGGCTTGAGTTCCAGCAGTGCGTGCGTGGTGCGTCCGGCCTCCGACGCCGCAGCGAAGATGCGGCCCGATTCCGGGTCCTGCCAGACCGCCAGGCCGTAGGCGGTGGTCTCGTCGTTGACCTCTGCTTGGTCCGCGGAGAAGATCAGCGGCGCATTCGCCGGGTCGGTGACCTCTTCGAGCGGAGCACCCGCGCGGTTCGCGTCGATGCTGTAGATGCGCAGCGCGTCGAAACCGCGGTCGCTGACCACCGCGTAGTTGCCGACGATGTCGACGTTGTTGATCCGACCGGGCGCGTCATCGGGACCGGGCGCCGGCTGCGCTGGGATCGACTGGACCTCACGGGCGTCGAGGTCGTACACGCGGATTCCGCCTTCCTTGGCGGTGGCTATCACCAGGCTGCGGTTGGGATCCGCGTCGTTCCGCCAGATCGCGGGGTCGTCGGCGCTGGCGTTTCCGCCCTCTTCGTCATCGAAAACGGCCGGGGTCTCGGCCTTTGCGTGCACCTGGGGCAGCAATCCCTCTGCCGCCTGCGCGGGCAGGGCCGCGAACGCGGTTGCAGCCGCGACCAGAACCGCGCTGACTGAGGTCGCCTGTGCTCTCCTCATATCTGCCTTCCTCTTCAGTTCGGCAGGAACAGATCAGCACGGTGTCCGTTTCAGGTGAACTTGCGAAACTTGCGAAGTGTCACCCGCCCGGCGGTCAAGTGAACAGCATGATCAAGAAGCCGCCGCTCAGACCCACCTCCTGGGCGTCGTCTCCGACGATCACGGCGCCGCACTTCGACCGCGGCGGCTTCCAGCGGCGTGCATCGGCTATGCGCCGTGCAGTGCGAGGTAGGGCGCTAGGGCGAGCAGTGTGATGATCAAGGCGTACTTCAGCCTGCGGGTGGGTAGGGACTGCGCGATCTTCCATCCCAGCAGGACGCCGATGAGTTCCGGGATGCCGACCAGGGCCGCCAGGGCCCAGTTGATCGTGTCGTGAGCCAGGTACCCCGCGGTTCCGACGCTGGCGATGACGATTGATTGGGCTTGGGCCGAGGCGAGGGATTCCAGCACTGGCACGCCGAGGGCGACCAGCAGGGGAACGGTGAGCATAGGTCCACCGATGCCGATGATGCCGGCAGCGACCGCTACCGCGAAACCGAGCAGTGCCACCATCCCCGCAGGCGGGTGCGCCTGGGTCGTCGCGGGACGATGCCGTTCGCGGTACCAGACCAGTGCGGCCACCAGAACCGCGAATGCGCCGAGGACCAGGCCGAAGGCCCGCTTGGAGACGGCGGTGTTGACCAAGACCCCGACCGGGGTTCCGATCAGGGCCGCGCCGGCGAGGATCAGCGCGGTGCGGCGGGTTTCCGGCTCACGCAGGTGGCCCGAACGAGCGTAGGCGGCCGTGGCCAGAATCCCGGTCGCCACATGGGTGACGATGGCGGTTCCCGCCACCTCGGCGGGAGACAGGTCGGTCAGGGCGAACAAACCGATCGTGGGCAGTACTCCGCCGGGCCCCACGGCGGTGATGCCGACGCCACCGGCGAACCCGAACAGTCCCAGGAGGATCAGCGTCGGAGTGGTGAGTCCGGCTACCACTGCACCACCTTCTGCCGAACGACTGATGAGCTCGAGCAGCGTGAGGACACGGCGATCTCCAATGCAGTTCGGTGCAGCGGGGATCTGCAGCCGGAGGGGTCGGTCAAGGCTGGACGTGACCGCGGTGCAGTGTGGCGGTCAACGCCATGCGGTCGGCGCGGATGCGGATCGACTCGGCGTCCACCGGGCGCCCATCGGACAGCCGGGTCAGGCGCTCCAAGGCGAAAACCGCAGCATGGTCCGGAATCTGCAGCAGCGCGGCGGTATCCGGGTCGGCGGTGACGGCGTGAACCGTCACCTCGGCGCTCCCGAGCAGGTGCCCCGTGGTCTCCTCGAGGAGGGTGAACACATCCCGGCCGGCGAGATCACCGTCCAGCACGCCGCAGCCGACGTCCGCGGTGAGATAGGTGGTGTCCAGCGACAGCGGTAGTCCGTCCAGCCACCGCAACCGCTCCAGGTACACCCCTCCTGCCGACGGGTCCACCTCCAGCCGCTCGGCGATCGGAACCGGCAACTCGGTGACCCGCCGGGCTGATCGGACCTGGTTGGTGATCTCGCCGTAGCCGGTCATCGCCTCGGCCAGTCCGGCGAGCCGGTCCAACCCGTGGCCGTACTTCGGCAACACCACCCTGGTGCCCACCCCGCGGCGCCTGATGATCAAGCCCTCGAGCCGCAGCAGGTCCAACGCCTCGCGCACCGCGTTGCGCGAAGCGCCGAGCTGTTCCCCCAAGCTCCGCTCATCCGGCAGCGCGCCATCGGCGAACTTTCCCGCCGTGATCTGGTACCGCAACACGTCGGCCACCTGCCGCGCCCGCTCGGCACGCGGCTGCGAGGAAACCCATCCGGCAGGGATCCGCCGTCCGGACGAGCTACCGGGGGAGGCATCAACAGGCTCGTTCACGATCGGCACGGTACTCGGCGATTATTTCGCCAGAGTTACGCCACCCATATTGACCAGCACAAACTCGCTACCAGGGAGTATCCGGCGCCCGAACGGAGATCCGCCGGGGCCAGCTGTTCCGCGCACCCCTCGAAGCGGGCAAGACCGTCTCCGGGACTGCGAAGCAGCGGGCTTCGACCGCCGCGGCAGAGTTCTGCTCGGAGCGGAACCGGTGATTCCCGGGGACTGGCGGTGTCAGGATGGCCGCATGGCCGACATCCTTCCGTTCCACAAGAAGAGCACGTCGTCCCGTGAACCGGAGCCGTTGTGGCGTGAGGTGTTGGGGCGGAGTCTGCGTGCGGTGCGGGAGGAGCAGGGTGGTCGGCTCGTCGACGTCGCCGAGCGGGCCGGTATCTCGCCGCAGTACCTGTCGGAGATGGAACGCGGGCGCAAGGAGCCTTCGAGCGAGATGATCGCCGCCGTCACGGGGGCGTTGGGCGTCGACCTGGCCGATCTGCTCATCGATATCGCGGGCGATGTGCGGCGCGCGGGCCCCGCAGTCGGTCGTCGTCCTGCGGGACCCGTGCTCATGGCCGCCTGAAACCCCGGTCTCACGCTCGGTGGTCGAGGACCCGGTCCGCGAGCCCGTAGTCGACCGCTTCCGCCGCGTTGAACACGCGGTCCCGGTCGGTGTCGTGGCGCAGGTCTTCGACGTCGCGACCGGTGTGCGCCGACAGGATTTCCTCCAGCTGGGTGCGCACCCGCACCACCTCGTCCGCCTGGATGATGAGGTCCGGGATGGTGCCCCGGCCCTGCGCCGCGGGCTGGTGCAGCACCACTCGGGTGTGGGGCAGGACTGATCGGCGCCCGGTCTCCCCCGCGGCCAGCAGCACCGCACCGGCCGCGACCGCCTGGCCGACGCACGTCGTCGCCACCGGCGCCTTGATGTAGCGGATGGTGTCGTACAGCGCGAGCATCGCCGACGGGTCACCGCCCTCGGAGTTGATGTACAGGTTGATCTCGCGGTCCGGGTTGTCGGCCTCCAGGTGCAGGAACTGGGCGATCAGCGCGTTCGCCACGCCGGAATCGATCGCGGTGCCCAGGTAGACGATCCGCTCCGACAGCAGGTGCGAGTAGACGTCCATGATCCGCTCGCCACCCAGGTTGCGGGTGATGACGTTGGGGATGGTGTAGGTGCTCATGCGCGCGCTCCCGTCTGCGAGCCGATCCCCAGCTGGTGGGTGCGCACGGGCACGACCTGGCCGAGGCTGTCGACGACGTGGTCGATGAAGCCGTACTCGCGGGCCTGCTCGGTGGTGAACCAGCGGTCGTGCAGCGAGTCGGTGAAGATCCGTTCGACCGGCTGGCCGGTGTCCTCCGCGATGAGCCCGAGCACCGTGTCCCGGGTGTGCCGCAGGTCGTCGGCCTGCACTTCCACCTCGACGGCCGAGCCTCCGATCCCGGCCGACCCCTGGTGCATCAGGATCCGGGCGTGCGGAAGCGCGAACCGCTTGCCCGGTGTTCCCGCCGACAGCAGGAACTGCCCCGCGCTGCAGGCCAGTCCCAGGGCGAGCGTGGCCACGTCGCACGGGACGAGCCGCATCACGTCGCGGATGGCGAGCATCGCCGGCACCGAGCCACCCGGCGAGTGGATCCACAGCGCGATGTCCTTGTTGGGATCTTCGCTGGCGAGGGACAGCAGCTGGGTGGTCAGCGCCGTCCCGTTGTCGTCGTCGAGCGCGCCGTCGAGGACCAGTACCCGCTGGCTGAAGAACCGCTCCCGGAGCCGGTGGTCGAACAGCGGCGGCTTCTCGTTGTTCGTCATGCCCCCGACGATGCCGCCGTCCCGGCGTCCGCCGCCGGTTTCTCCGCTGTGAGCAGATCCGCTCGTGGCAGCCCGGAACCGAATGGTCCATTATGGACAATTTTCTCGAGGGAGTGGCACCGGATCTAGCCGACGTGCTGGCCGAACCGCTTCCGGTACTGAGAGGGAGCGAGTCCGGTCGCACGACGCATCAGGGTGCGCAGGTTGGCGACGGTGCCCAGCCCGCTGCACCGCGCGACGATCTCGAAGCGGGACTCGCCTTGCTCGATCAGCCGACATGCCAAGGCGAGCCGTTCTCCCGTCAGCCACGCCAGTGGTGTGGTTCCGAGTTGAGCCCGGAAGCGGCGGTGCAGCGTGGCCGGGCTGACCGAGGCGTGCGCCGCCAGGTCGGACACCGTCAGCGGTGCGTCCAGCCGCCCTTGGGCCCAGGCCAGGAGAGGCGCGAGGGACTCGTCCCGGATGTTCGGCACGGGGCGCTCGATGAACTGCTGTTGCCCGCCGTCCCGGTGTGCGGCGAAGACCAACCGCCGGCTGACCGAGTTGGCGATCTCCGCGCCGTGGTCTCGGCGGACGATGTGCAGCCCGAGGTCGAGGGCAGCAGCGCTCCCCGCGGCGGTGAGGATGTCACCGTCATCCACGAACAGCACACCTTCTTCGAGCCGGACTGCGGGGAACCGGGCCCGGAAGGACTCCGCCCACTGCCAATGCGCGGTGGCCCGGCGTCCGTCGAGGACCCCCGCCTCGGCGAGGGTGAAGGCACCGCTGCAGAACCCGACCAGCCGCGCTCCGCGCGCGTGCGCCCGCCGAATGGCGTCGAGCACGGCCGGGCGACGGGGAACATCGACATCGGGACGGTTGGGGACGATCAGGGTGTCCGCCGAGTCCGCCGCTTCCAGGCCGGTGACACCGGTGAGCGTGAAGAAGCCGTCGCGCATCAGCGTTCGCGGCTCGGGAGAGCACAGGCAGAAGTCGTACAGATCCCGGCCGATCTCGGGTCTGCGCAGGCCGAAGACCTCGGTCGCGCAGCCGAGCTCGAAGGGGTTCGAGTTCTCGTCCACGATCACGACGACGCGGCTCGGGCCCGTCGCGGCGGCCAGGTGCGAGGAATCTTGCGGCATGTGCGATTTCTAGCACTCACGCGGATCACGCCCACCAGGCGAGGATTCAGCCATGAGCAACCAGCCCGTCGCCCTCACCGAGGCCCTGGCTTCCTTCGACGCCCTGTGGAGCCCCCGCATCGTCACGCGGGTCAACGACTACGACGTGCGCATCGCCAAAGTGGAGGGCGAGCACGTCTGGCACGTCCACGACGACACCGATGAGTTCTTCCTCGTGATCGACGGGGAGTTGCACCTCTCCTTGCGCGAGCCGACCGGGGAGCGCACGGTCCAGCTCCCCCGAGGCGCGGTCTCCACCGTCCCGCGGGGCACGGAGCACAAGCCCTCCGCCCCCACCGGTGCGGCCATCCTCATGTTCGAGCCCAGCGGGACCTCGACCGTCGGCGACCGCCACGACGAGCTCCCCGACCAC
>NZ_JBEOVY010000253.1:0-11580 GCF_040295745.1 Saccharopolyspora sp. NPDC002686 | reverse complement strand
CACGAATAATAACTCTTTGTTAATGTAGTTCTTCTGTCTCATATTCCTAAAAACCCACCCCCCGGTGCTCGCCCCCCCCCCGGCCCGCCCCCCCCACCCCGGGGGGGCAGGGCCAGTTCGTCGTGTCCACGATGGACACCCGAGCTCGCTGTACGAAGTCCCGCCCCGTCGCGCGACACCGCCCGCTCCGCGCAGGACCGAGATCACTCCGATCTTGGCCGATGCGGTCGTACCGGTGTACAAGATCTGAACAGTTGAGGGCGAGAAGTTCGGTTCACGCTCAGCACGCGTGAAATTTCGTTCGGCGATGCGACGGGAGACGGCATGTCACAGCCAGGCTCGGAACACCACGGCGTGCCAGCGGAGGGCATGGGTCGGCGGAAGTTCCTCGGCTTCCTGGTCGGAGGCACCAGCCTGGTCGCCGCCGCCCACGTGGGCCTGCTGGGCTCGTCGGCGGAGGCGGCCCCGGTCACCACCCCGGTGCCCGCGGACCTCTACGACCTCAACGACCTGCTCACCGCGGCCGCGCAACCGACCTCGCAGCTGATCAAGGTCGAGGTGCACGAGGACGGCACGGCCTCCTTCGAGATGCCCCGCGCCGAGGTGGGCCAGGGCATCACCACGTCCATCGCGATGATCATCGCCGAAGAGCTCGAGCTGCCGCTGGAGAAGGTCAACGTCACGCTGGCGCCCGCGCGGCCGGAGCTGGTGTGGAACCAGCTCACCGGCGGGTCGAACACCATCTTCGCGATGTACACCCCGGTCCGGGTCGCCGCCGCGCTGGCCAAGCAGGCGCTGCTGGAGGCCGCCGCCGTCCTGCTCGGCGACACCGTGGGCAGCCTGCAGGCCAAGGCGGGCGAGATCCTCGGCAGCGCCGGGAAGAAGCTGTCCTACGGCGAGGTCGTGCCGCGCGCAGCGGTGTCCAAGACCACCGCGCGCGAGGTGCAGCTCAAACCGGAGTCGAAGTTCCGCGTCATCGGCACGTCGCAGGGCCGCAAGGACGCCGTGGCCGCGGTGACCGGGCAGAAGAAGTTCGCGATGGACCTGGAGGTCGACGGCGCGCTGCCGGCGATGATCTGCCGTCCGCCGACCGTCGGCGGCAGCCCCGAGTCCGTGCTCAACGCCGCCGAGGTCAAGGCGATGAACGGCGTCACGCACGTGGAGAAGGTGCCCAGCGGCATCGCCGTGCGGGCGCACACCTTCGGCCAGTGCATCGACGCCATCCGCGCGCTCAAGGTGAAGTGGAAGCCGGGCCCGGTCGAGAACTCGTCCGACGAGTCGATCCGCGCCGAGCTGAAGTCGGCCGAGCTGCCGATGGCGGTGCCGCACCTGCCGGTGCTGGCCGAGACGATGGACTTCGACTTCACCTTCCACTTCCGCAGCGGTTCCCCGCTCGAACCGAACTCCGCCGTCGCCGACGTGCGCGACGGCAGCGCCACCATCTGGGCCTCGGCGAAGTCGCCGATCGCGGCCAAGCAGGAGATCGCCGCGACCTTGGGACTGCCCGCCGGCAAGGTGACGTTCAACGTCGTCGAGGGCGGCGGGTCGTTCGGCCGGAAGCTGTTCTTCGACGGCGCGCTGGAAGCGGCGATCGTCTCGAAGGCGTGCAAGGCGCCGGTGCGGTTGATGTGGCACCGCGCGGACGAACCCCGGCAGGGGCGCTCGCACCCGATGGTGACGGCCCGGGTCCGCGTCGCGCACGTCGGCGACGAGGTGCTGAGCTTCGAGCACCGGCACACCGGGGTGGCCGTCGACTTCACGCACGGCTTCGGCGAGGCGATCACCGCCTCCATCGGCACGATCCCGATCGCCGGCAACCTCAGCCTGGCCGAGACGATCTTCGAGACCACCCAGTTCATGCCGTACAACTTCGGCGTCATCAACCAGAAGCTGATGGAAACCGGTGAGCGCGACCGGTTCCCGACCAGCGCGGTCCGCAACGTCTACTCCCCCGACGTGCGCGCCGCCAACGAGCTGGTGGTCGACCAGATCGCGAAGAAGCTGGGCAAGGACCCCTACGAGTTCCGGATGGCCTACCTGCGCAAGGAGCGGGTCAAGAACGTCCTGAAGAAGGTCGCCGAGGAAGGCCAGTGGGGCCGGAAGATGCCTGCCGGGATGGCGCAGGGCATCGCGATCCACGAGGAGTACAAGGGCGCTTCGGCCTGCCTGGTGGAGATCGACTGCCGTCCGGAGACGGTCAACCGCAAGGTGCGCGACGCGGTGACCGGTCCGCTGGTCACGAAGGTCACCTTCGCCATCGACCCCGGGCTGGCGATCAACCCCAAGGGCGTGGAAGCGCAGATGCAGGGCGGCATCTCCGACGGGATCGCGCTGGCGCTGACCAACTCCAGCCACCTCGCCGACGGCCACTTCCTCGAGGCCAGCTGGGACAACACCGCCTACACGCGGCAGTGGAACACCCCGCGCGACATGCGGGTCTTCGTGGTGCCGACGGACAACCCGCCCGGTGGTGCGGGCGAAGCCGGCGTGGCTTCGGCGTTCGCCGCGACCGCCTGCGCCTACACCCGCGCGGTCGGGAAGTTGCCGCAGTACTTCCCGATCAACCACAACGATCCGCTGCACTTCGAGCCGAAGTCGTTCGTCCCCCCGGTTCCGGAGTCGCCGACCGACGGCCTGAGCCACACCTACTGAGTCCTGGAGGTCCTAGCTGATGCCCACCCACACCTTCAAGGTCAACGGCGAGACGGTGACGGTCGAGGCCGAGGACGGCGAGCGCCTGCTCTGGGTGCTGCGCGACCTGCTCGGCATCCGCGGTCCGAAGTACGGCTGCGGGATCAACGTCTGCAAGGCGTGCACGTCGCACATCAACGGCAAGGCGTTCAACCCGTGCGCGGTGCCCGTCGGCGAGATCTCGGCCGACGACGAGGTGACCACGATCGAGGGCCTGCCCAAGACGGTCGGCAAGGACCTGCACCCGATGCAGGAGGCGTGGATCGAGCACGACGTCGCGCAGTGCGGCTACTGCCAGCCGGGGCAGATCATGGCGGCCGTGGCCAAGGTGAACCAGGCCCGCCGGGAGGGCCGCGACATCGACGATTCGCTGCTGGACGAGATCCGCAACGTCTGCCGGTGCGGCACCTACTACCGGATCCGCGAGGCGATCAAGGCGGGCGCGGAGAAGATGTGACAGCTGCTGGGCTTGCCCGTTCAGCCCCTCGTCGAACGGGCAAGCCCAGTGCTCACCGGGTGTTCCGCAGCCAGTTGCGCGCTGCTTGGACCCCTTCGGCGGTGATCTGGTGTCCTCCGGGGTGCCAGTGGGCGGTCACCTCGGCGGAGCGCTGTTCGAACTCCGCGACGAGTTCCTTCGCGGATTCCTCCGGTGCCATCGGGTCGCGCGTCCCGTTCGACAGCAGCACCCGGGTGCCGCTCAGGTCGACGGCGGGCGGCTCGGGCACCGGCAGCATCGCCGCGAACGCGACGACCTCGGTGATCGCGTCGGGGCGCAGCAACGCCGTCGCAGCAGCGATGTTCGCGCCGTTGGAGAAGCCGACGGCGACCATCCGCCGCTCGTCCAACCCGTAGTCGCTGCGCGCTCCGAGGACGAAGTCGGCGAGCTGGTCGGCGCGGACCGCGACGTCCTCGTGGTCGAAAACGCCTTCGCGCAGCCGCCGGAACCAGCGCGCCATGCCGTTCTCCGACACCGGCCCGGCAGGAGCGAGCAGGGCCGAGTCCGGACTGATCTCCTTCGCCAGCCCCATCAGGTCCTCCGGGCTGCCACCGGTGCCGTGCAACAGCAGCAGCACCGGCGCATCCGCGGATCCTTCGACGAAGCGGTGTCGCAAGGTGTTCATCGCCGCGCAGCCAGCCTTTCGGCGACCTCGGGGTTGTTCTCGTCGGGCAGGTCCAGCTTCGGCAGCGCCGCCTGGATCTCCTCGCGCTTGGGCTCCAACCACGGCGGCAGCTTCAGCGAGCGGCCCAGTTCCAGCAGCGGCTCGTCCACGCCGAAGCCGATGTCGTCGGTGGCGATCTCCTGCAGGACCCCGCCGGGCTCGCGGAAGTAGATCGAGTGGAAGTACTGGCGGTCCAGGATGGACGTCACGTCGTACCCCTTGCCGACCAGCTCTTCGCGCCAGGCCAGCTGGGTCGCGTCGTCCGGCACCCGCCAAGCGATGTGGTGCACCGTTCCGCCCGCGACCAGACCGCGCGGCGCGGCCGGGTCCACCCGCACGTCGACCAGCGCGCCCGGTCCGCCGTCGCCGGCGGCGAAGCGCAGCCGGTCGCCGTCCTGGTGCAGGAACCGCAGCCCCAGGTCGTCGACGAGCGTGTCGGCGGTCCCGGTCTCCTCCGCGACGGTCATCGTCACCGAGTGCAGGCCGCGGATGGCGTGCTCGCCCGGCACCAGCGGCGTGTCCCACGGAGCGCGTGGGTCGGGCTGCTGGTGGGCGACCAGGGCGATCGACAGGCCGTCGGGGTCGCGGAAGCTGAGGGTGTCCTCCTCGTCGGAGGTCATGACCCGGCTGGTCTGCACACCGGCGGCTTCGAGGTGCTGCTTCCACCAGCCGATGGAGTTCGCCGGGACCGAGAAGGACGTCGTGGTCGCCTGGCCCGTGCCGAGCCGGCCGTTCGCGACGCCGTCCCACGGGAAGAAGGTCATCAGCGAGCCCGGCTTGCCCTCGCCGTCGCCGTAGTACAGGTGGTACGTGCCCGGGTCGTCGAAGTTGACCGTGGTCTTGACCAGGCGCAACCCGAGGGTGCGCAGGTAGAAGTCGGCGTTGCGCTGCGGGTTCCCGCCGATGGCGGTGACGTGGTGCAGGCCGCTGGGACTGATCGACATGACCGCCTCCTGCGGTTCGTGGGTGGACTCGCGGTTCGGGTGGGGGTCGGCTGGGCATCCGGCCTCAGGTCACCGGATGCCCAGCCGATCGATCAGGCGCGGCCGTTCTTCAGGGCCTGCGCGACGCCGACGACGCGGCGCGCCTGCACGGCCGCGGCCTTGCGGGTGGTGTCGTCGACCTGGTTCGCACCCTGCGCGTCGACGTGGCTGGTGCCGTAGGGGTTGCCGTCGGCGAACTTCGCGCCGTCGGTGTAGCCCGGGGCGACCACGATGCCGCCGAAGTGGTGGAAGGTGTTGTACAGCGCCAGCAGCGTCGACTCCTGGCCACCGTGGGTGGTCGAGGTCGAGGTGAAGCCGCTGTAGACCTTGTCGGCCAGCTGGCCCTGCGCCCACTGCCCGCCCAGGGTGTCGATGAACTGCTTCAGCTGGGACGAGATGTTGCCGAAGCGGGTCGGGGAACCGAACAGCACGGCGTCGGCCCACACCACGTCGTCGGCGGTGGCCTCGGGGATCTCGCGGGTGGCGTCGACGTTGGCGCGCCACGCCGGGTTGCTGTCGATCGCCGCGTCGGGGGCGAGCTCGGTGACGCGGCGCAGCCGGACCTCGGCGCCCGCGGCCTCGGCCTCGGCGGCCAGGGTCTTGGCGATCTCGGTACCGATACCGGTCGACGAGTAGTAGATGATGCTCAGCTTCACGGCGTCGCTCACGGCAAACAACTCCTGTTCACAGGACGGGCGGGGAACGCCCCATCAACCTCTTACGCGGCAGACGCTACCGCGCTCATCTCTTCTGCGCAAGACTTATCCGAAGAAGAATCTTCCGGTAAGCTGTGACCAGGAAAGAAGGAGGCGCACGTGAACGAGAAGGGTTCTCCCAGCAGCCGGACCGACGACGAGGTCATCACCTGGTGGGGGTTGGTCATCGAGGGCTACCACGCCACCCAGGAGCGCCTGATGAACGAGATCAACGACCGCGTCGAACTGGCGCCCGGTTCGTTCGACATCGTGATCAGGCTGCTGCGCTCCCCCGACCACCGGCTGCCGATGACCCAGCTGGCGGCGGAGGCCGCGCTCAGCAGCGGCGGCTTCACCAAGGTCGCCGACCGCCTCACCAAGGCCGACCTGATCCGCCGCGAACCGTGCGAGACCGACCGCCGCGTCACCTACGCGACCCTCACCGAGCACGGGCTCGACGTAGCTCAGCGCGCCCGCACGGCCTGCGCCGAAGTGCTTCGCGAACGGGTGCTGTCACCGCTCGCCGCGGAACGGGCGGGAGAGCTCGCCGAAGCCATGCGCACTCTGCGCACCACGAACGCACCGTGAGCACTTTCCGGTGCTATAGCGACGAAAAGTGCTCACGGGTCCGTGCTGATCAGCCGCGCTTCTGGTTGGCCATCTCCTGAAGCCTGGCGAAGGCGGCGGATCGGGGTTGCTCGACCGGCGGCACCAGCGGTTCCGCCTCGTCGAGCACCTGCGGTTCACCCATGAGCGCGATGCGGTCGTGGTCGATCCGCCGGTACTGCTGGACCAGCTGCACGCCCGCGGGGCGGCCGAGCTCGTAGACCTCGGTGAACACCGCCCCTTCCTGCTCGCCGCCGTCCAGCCTCTCGCCGCCCCAGACCAGCGCGACGAACATGGCGGTTCGGTCGACCGCCGCGAGCTGCTCGCGACCGAGGTCCAGGCCACCACCCACCGTGGGGCCGTCCTCGTCGTCGACCAGGCTCCACATCTCGGGCGAGCCGTCTTCGCCCACGACCGCGGCGAACGGGGTCATGACGGCCGGCTCCGGCTCCAGGCACTCGATCCCGATGCCGATCACGTCCAGCGCGAACCGCTTCGCTTCCGAGCTCAGGTGGGGGAATTCGACCCGCTGCCGGTCGGCCGGCACCAGCGGCTCCACCGCGTCGTCGAACAGCATCGGGTTGCCGATGAGGACGATCTCGCCGCCGCGGCGCTCGTAGCGCTGGCACAGGTGCACGCCCGCCGGGCGGCCCAGCTCGTAGGCCTCGACGAACACCGCCTCGGTCCGGCCGCCGTCGCCGGTGAAGTAGCCGTCGTGGACCAGCGCGACGCAGTGCGGGTCGTCGTCGAGTTCGCGGAGCTTCCGGCGGCCGAGGGCCACCATGTCCTCCTGCGTCCACGAGTCGTCGTCCTCGTCGCCGATGAACTTCGCGATCCCCTTCTCGCCGTTCTCGCCCAGGGTGGCCGCGAACGGGATGAACGGGCCCTCGCCCTGCTTGACGTGTTCCACGCCGAAGTCGACGGTCTCGAAGAGGAACGCGGTGGAGGCGTTGTCCAGGTTGTGGAGCGTGGGGCAGTCGGCCGGGTTCATGCGCATCTCCGGCCTTTCCGGGGGTGCAATCGGGATTCGTTGATCAACACCCCGGTCACGCTAGCAGCGACCGAGTTCCGCGGAGGGCGTTTTCGGGAGCTCGGTGAAATCCACAGTGGACGCGGTGGTGACCTGGCCGCCCACCGCGCGCAGCAGCGGTGGGCGGCCAGGGGTTGAGCCGATTCAGAACCGTCAGAAGGCGTGCTGGTTCACGTTGGCGTTGTTGAACGCCGTCACGTCGACGTCACCGAAGCAGGAGTCGTTGTCGACGTCGACATCGACGTTCTGCAGGACGTCGAGGTCCTGGTCGATGTCGCCGAAGCCGCCCCACCAGCCGCCGCCGAGGGCCTTGCGCTCCGGAAGCAGCTCCACCGACAGGTGTTCGAACATGGTTCCCCCTAGTTCGCTTTCACGAGAATTCCGACAGCGGCAGCAGCCGCTGACGGGAAGTACGCCAGACACCCGTCACCACCCCGTCACAGCCCCATCACCCCGAATCGCGGGACATCCCGGACAACCCGGCACTACGCTGCGCGTTCGCAATGTGACCAGGCCAAACGAAGGTTTGAAGACGCGCACATCGATGAATCGGATGAACTCCGGAACCACGATCGGGTTCCCTCGCGCCGGGCCCTGACCTACACTATTCCAAGGAAGATTGGAGTAACGGTGGGTGACCGGGACGCGAGGAATGCGCTGTTCGACCAGTTCGCCCGCGTGGGCAAGGCGCTGGGCAGCGGGAAGCGGCTGGAACTGCTCGACCTGCTCGCGCAGGGCGAGCGCACGGTCGAGGCGTTGGCACGCGCAGCGCAGCTGGGCACGACCACGGCTTCCGCGCACCTGCAAACGCTCAAGCAGGCGAACCTGGTCGCCACCCGCCGCGAAGGCACCAAGATCTACTACCGCCTCGCCGGGACCGACGTGGCTGCGCTGTACGCGCTGGTGCGGACCGTGGCCAGCACGCACCTGCCCGATGTGGCGGCGGCCCGCACCGCCTACCTCGGCTCCGACGACGCCGAGCCGGTCAGCCGCGAGGAACTGCTCCGCCGGGCCGAGTCCGGCGACGTCGTCGTGCTCGACGTCCGCCCCCGCGAGGAGTACGAAGCCGGGCACATCCCGGGCGCGGTGTCGATCCCGGTGGACGAGCTGGCCGACCGGCTCGGGGAGATCCCGGTCGATCAGGAGGTCGTCGCCTACTGCCGCGGCAGCTTCTGCGTGCTCTCCCACGACGCTGTGCGGCTGCTGACCGCCCACGGCCGCAGCGCCCGGCGGCTCGCCGACGGAATGCTCGAGTGGCAGCTGGCCGAGCTGCCGGTGGAAACGACCTGACGACCAGCCGACCCCACGCGGCGATCCACCGAATGCGAGGCACCATGACCGACGACTTGAGCCGTGCTCAACGCGACCACTGGCAGTCCACCTACCAGCGCAATCCCCACATGTACGGCTACGAGCCGTCCGAACCCGCCAAGCAGGCGGCCGACGCCTTCCCCACCGGCGGCACCGTCCTCGAACTGGGCGCCGGGCACGGCCGCGACAGCCTCCACTTCGCCCAGCGCGGATTCTCCGTGCACGCCATGGATTTCAGCCCGGACGGCCTGGCCCAACTCCGCGGCCGCGCCGAGCAGGACGGGCTGATCGACCGCATCACCACCACCGTCCACGACGTCCGCACCCCGATCCCGCTCCCCGACTCCAGCGTGGACGCCGTGTTCGCGCACATGCTGCTGTGCATGGCGCTGTCCACCGAGGAGATCCACGCGCTGGTCGCGGAGGTCCGACGAGTTCTGCGCCCCGGCGGCACTTTCGCCTACACCGTGCGCCACACCGGCGATGCCCACTACGGCGCCGGCATCGCGCACGGCGACGACATCTACGAGCACGGTGGTTTCGCCGTGCACTTCTTCGACCGCACCCTGGTCGACTCCCTCGCGCAGCAGTGGACGCCACCCGAGGTCCACGCCTTCGAGGAGGGCGGTCTGCCGCGCCGCCTGTGGCGCATCACCCAGACCAAGCCACGCTGATCCCGCCCCGGTCCCCCGACGCACCGGTGGAGCCGCCTGCCCGAAAGGCCTTGCTGTGCCCGCTGCAGTTCATCCAGCCCAGAAGCGCATCCTCGCCGTCCTCGTGGCGACCCAAGTCCTCAGCGGAGCCGGTCTCGCCGCAGGCGTCACCGTCGGGGCGCTGCTGGCGCAGGAGATGCTCGCCAGCACCAGCCTGTCCGGGCTGCCCAGCGCGCTGTTCACCATCGGCTCCGCTGCCGCCGCGGTCGTCGTCGGGCGCGCCTCGCAGCGATTAGGCCGCCGCGTCGGGCTTTCCGTCGGCTACGCCGCTGGAGCGGTGGGCAGCGTCGGGGTCGTCATCGCTTCTGCCGCCGGTAGCGTGCCGCTGCTGTTCCTGTCGCTGTTCGTCTACGGCTCCGGCACCGCGACCAACTTGCAGGCCCGCTACGCCGGAGCCGATCTCGCCGCACCGCAGCACCGGGGCCGGGCCGTGAGCACCGTCCTGGTGGCGACCACCGTCGGATCGGTGGCCGGCCCGAACCTGGTCACCGCGACGGGCCGGTTGGCCGATTCGCTGGACATCCCGCGGCTGGCCGGACCGTTCATCCTCGCCGCGGTCGCCTACGCGGCGGCTGCGGCGGTGCTGTGGATCATGCTCCGCCCCGATCCCCTGATCACCGCGCGGGCCATCGCCGCCGAGGAGCAGGAATCCGGCGGGCGAACACCGGACGCGGACGGCAATCGCGCGCACCTGGTGCTCGGCGCATCCGTCATGGTGCTCACCCAGCTCATCATGGTCGCGATCATGACCATGACGCCGATCCACATGCAGCACAACGGCCACGACCTCGGCGCCGCCGGCCTGGTTATCGCCGTGCACGTGGCCGGGATGTACCTGCCGTCCCCGTTCAGCGGGCTGCTCGTGGACCGCTTCGGACGCCTGACCGTCGCCGCCGCCTCCGGCGTCACCCTCCTCGCGGCCGGTCTGATCGCTGCCTTCGCGCCACCGCATTCCACCGCCCTGATCGCCCTGGCCCTCGGTCTGCTCGGCCTGGGCTGGAACTTCGGCCTGATCAGCGGAACCACGATCATCTCCGACACGGTCCCGCTGGCCACCCGGGCCAGGACCCAGGGCAAGATCGACGTCGCGATCGCCCTCGCCGGGGCCGGCGGTGGCATGGCCTCCGGCCTCGTCGTGGCCACCACCAGCTACGCGACCCTCGCGATCATCAGCGGAGTCCTGGCCCTGGCCGTGATCCCAGCAGTGGCCCGAACCGCCCGCGCCTGACCTCCCACCACTCCTCCGCGGCCCCCGGTCTCAGCCATTTGACTCGCGCGGCAACCTCTTGCATGGAAGATACTTGAGGAGTACCGTCAGCGGCATCGCCGCGGAGCGCGGTATTCGATGCATGCACATGCAAGTTGGAGGGATTCCGATGCCAGCGATCACGGTGGGCGACGTTCTGACCCTTCCCTCGGTCGGAGAAGTGCAGCCGCAAGCCCGGGAGCGCGAAGTGGTCTCGGTGACCACCGCTCCGCGCGGTTACGAGGGCGAGGGATTCCCGGTCCGCCGCGCCTTCGCGAGCGTGAGCCTCGCTGCGCTGGACCCGTTCATCCACATGGACCAGATGGGCGAGGTCGAGTACGCACCCGGCGAGCCCAAGGGCACGCCGTGGCACCCGCACCGCGGTTTCGAGACGGTCACCTACATGCTCGACGGGGTGTTCCGCCACCAGGACTCGCACGGCGGCGGTGGTCTGATCACCAACGGCGACACCCAGTGGATGACCGCGGGCGCCGGGCTGCTGCACATCGAGGAGCCGCCCGAGGAGATCGTGATGAAGGGCGGCCTGTTCCACGGCATCCAGCTCTGGGTGAACCTGCCGTCCCAGCAGAAGATGACCACCCCGAAGTACCAGGACATCCGCGGCGGCGAGGTCGCCCTGCTGCGTTCGCCCGACGGCGGCGCCTACCTGCGGGTGATCGCCGGCGAGGTCGCCGGGCACGCAGGACCGGGCAGCACCCACACGCCGATCACGGTGGCGCACGCGACGCTCTCCCCCGGCGCCCAGCTCCGGCTGCCGTGGCAGCCCGACTACAACGCGCTGGTCTACGTCCTGGCCGGGTCCGGCTCGGTCGGTCTCGACGGTCGGCCCATCACCGCCGGGCAGCTGGCGGTCTTCGGCCCCGGCGACGTCGTGAGCCTGGGAGCCGACCGGACCCAGGAGAGCCGGAGCCCGGAGATGGAGGTGCTCGTCCTGGGCGGCCGCCCCATCCGCGAACCCATCGCCGCCTACGGCCCGTTCGTCATGAACACCAAGGAGGAGGTCTACCAGGCGTTCGAGGACTTCCAAGCCGGGCGGCTGGGAACCGTTCCCTCCGACGACCACCCGGGCCACGACGTCCTCTGACGGTGACACGACGCGGCGCGGAACGGGCTTGCACCAGCCC
>NZ_JBEOVY010000252.1:0-11643 GCF_040295745.1 Saccharopolyspora sp. NPDC002686 | reverse complement strand
CGGGGGTCGACGTACGACGGAGTCGGGTGCGCCGGCCGGGTTGCCGGCTCGACGTACTGGCCGTCGGGCGCGGCCGGTGCCGCCCCCGAGCTGCCGGACTCGACGTCCGCGCCGTCGGGCTGCGCCGCGGTGGTCCCCGCGTTCCGCTGCGCTTCGGGCTCTTCGTACTGTCCGGTCACCGTTGCCGTCCCTCCCACGATCGAGCCGGGCCCTGCCGGACCGAATCGAGAACTCCCCGTCTCCGCAAGGCACGGTAGTCGCAGAGCTACCCGCAAGTCACCGGGGGTCGGCGCTCGCTTCCCCCGGTTCTCGGCCCCAGCAGGGCGTGAACTGCGCAGGTGGCGGGCTGTTCACGCCGGAGTCCACTGCGCGCGGCGGACTTCCCTCGACGCCCCGGTGGGCGCCGATCATCCGCTCACAGTCCAGCGTACGAGTGAAGACCGGCGACAACGATGTTGATGAAGAACAGGTTGAAGATCATGACCGCGAGACCCAGGATGTTGATCCACGCGGCGCGCACCCCGCGCCAGCCCGCGGTGGCGCGGGCGTGCAGGTACGCGGCGTAGACGACCCAGGCGACGAAGGAGCAGGTCTCCTTGGGGTCCCAGCCCCAGAACCGGCCCCAGGCCGCTTCCGCCCAGATCGCGCCCGCGACGATGGCGAACGTCCACACCGGGAAGATGATCACGGTGGCCCGGTAGGCGACGCGGTCCAGCGCCTGGCTGGTGGGCAGCCGGGAACCGATCTTCGTCATCTTCAGCGGGTTGTTCTCGTACCGGCAGCGCAGCAGGTAGAGCACGCTGGCCACACCGCCGAACACGAAGACACCGCTGGAGACGATCGCCGCCGCGACGTGGATCACGATCCAGTAGGACTGCAGCGCCGGGATCAGCGGTGCCGCCTGCGCGTAAAGCACCGTGCCGGACAGGAAGAGCAGCAGCACCACCGGCAGCATCAGGAATCCGCCGAGCCCGCGCAGCTGCGACGAGGTCGTGTCGCGACGAGCGGTGCGCGTCTGCCGGAACAGCACGACCAACCAGGCCAGCACGGAAGCGAGGCAGATCGCCGAGCCGAACTCGTACATGTTGCCCCACGGCACCCGGCCCGTGGCCAGACCGCGCAGCAGCAAGGAGGAGAAGTGCACCACCGCGCCGAGCGACGTCATGGCGACGGCCATGCCGCCGAGCCGCTCGGAGAACGGCCGCTTCTCCGGGGCCGGCACGTGCCCGACCACCGGTGTCGAGCCGGAATCCCCGCTGCCGGCACCGACCAGGGCCGATTCGCGCTTGCGCTCGACCGCCCCGACCCGTCCCCGGGAGAACTCCGCGAAGTACAGCAGCATCGCGAGGATGTAGACCACCACCGAGGTGGCGTAGGCCATGTCGCTGTAGGTCGACAGCGTCTCGTTGACCGGCATCAGCTCTTCCTTTCGCGCGCGGGGCCAGCGACCGCGCGGGATTTCGGCGAGTGGTCGACATCCGTGCCGAGGAGGTCAGCGGCGAGCCTGGTGAACTCCTCGCCGTACCCGGCTTGATCGGTGCGGGCGAGTCCACCGACTTCGACAACGGTACGTCCGGAACCGGATCCGTCCGGGTCCGGGTGCGGCACGGCGCGGACCCACACCCGACGCCGCTTGATCATCAGCGAGGTGCTGATGCCGAAGATGATCAGAACGGAGAACAGCAGCACCCACGACTGGAACGGGTCGTGCGACACCTGCAGGTTGGCCCAGCGCTCGACGCCGTCGAAGCGGACCGAGGTGCCGTCGTCGAGGCGGACCTCCTCGCCGACGTGCAGGTTCTGGCGGGCCACCCGCTGGAGCCTGCCCTGGTCCACCATGGACTGGTCCACGCCGAAGATCGACTGACCGCGGCCGGCGTCGAGTCCGAGGTCGCCGCGCAGCACGTCGACGGCCACGGCCGGGTCCTTCAGGTCCGGGAAGCTGGAGCTGAGGATGGCGCCGTCGAAGGACGCGGTGGGCGCGAACAGGCCGGTCACGGCGAGCTGCTTCTGGCGCCGCTGCGCGTCGTCGACCACGCCGGGCGGGTCGAACTTGGTCGCACCCTGGGAGAGCATCGTCTGCGGAACGGCCGGCTGCCACTGGATGACGCCGGTGCGCTTCTGCCCGTCCGGGAAGGTGACGGTGAAGCGCGGCGCGTAGCCGTTGCCGGTCAGGTAGATGCGGTCGCCCACGATGCGCAGCGGGTGGTTGACCTGCAGCAAGTACGGCTGCCACTTGTTGGCGGCCAGGTCGTCGTCGGCCTGGTACTCCATGTCGACCCGGTAGTCGCCGACCTGCCCGTTGGGCTGGTAGTCGATGTCGAAGTCCTTGACGCGCACGCAGAACGGGCTGAGCTGGGTGCCGTCGACGTTGAGACCGGCGCGGAAGGAGTCGTAGTTGTAGGTACCGGAGTTGCAGAACTCGGAGCCGTCGGCCACCACGATGACCTGGCCCTCGTAGCCGTAGAGCTTGCCGCCCGCGACGCCGATCAGCAGGCCCACCAAGGCGAAGTGGAAGACGAGGTTGCCGATCTCGCGCAGGAAACCGCGTTCCGCGCTGATCGACTTCGCGCCGTCGTCCTCGTCCCGCTCGACCATCCGCCACCCGCGCAGCCGGGTGCGGGCCGAGGCCATGACCTCGTCGACCGAGGCGTCGAGGGTGCCCTGCTCGTGGTGCGGCATCCGGGAGAGGTTGCGCGGCGTGCGCACCGGCTTGCTGCGCCACTGCTTGTAGTACTCGTAGCAGCGCGGCAGCAGGCAGCCGATCAGGGAGATGAACAACAGCACGTAGATGGAGGCGAACCAGACGGAGCTGAAGACCTCGAAGGCACCGACCTTGTCCAGGAGCGGCGCGAGCTTCGGGTATTCGGCGAAGTACTTGTCCACTTCGGCCTGGTTCAGCGAGCGCTGCGGGATCAGCGCGCCCGGCAGCGCGGCCAGGGCGAGCAGGAACAGCAGCACCAGCGCGGTGCGCATGGACGTCAACCCGCGCCAGGTGTTGCGCAGGAACGCCAGCGCCGTCTTCAGGGGTCCGCGCATCAGAGGATCGTCTCGTATCCGGCGATCGGGCCACGGAGCAAGGCGATCAAATCTCCCCACAAACCGGTGACGAGCAGCAGGCCGACGACGACCAGCAGCACCCCACCTGCGATCTGGATGACACGTCCGTTCCGGCGCAGCCAGTCCGCGCTGCGCAGCGCCCACCGGGCGCCGAGGGCCAGCAGCACGAACGGCAGTCCCAGGCCCAGGCAGTACGCGGCGATCAGCAGGACGCCGCGGACCACCGTGCCGGTCGAACCGTCGGTGGCGATGGCGATGGAGGTCACCCCGGTCAGGGTCGGCCCGAGGCACGGGGTCCAACCGAGGCCGAACACCGCGCCGAGCAGCGGGGCTCCCCAGATACCGGCGCGCGGTACCCGGTGGATGCGCACATCGCGCTGCAGCGCGGGCACCAGCCCGATGAACACCAGGCCCATCGCGACGGTGACCACACCACCGATGCGCTGCAGCAAGAGCTCGTTGGCCAGGAGCGCATCGGACAGGCCGAGCAGCAGCAGCGTTCCGGAGGCGAAGACGACGGTGAACCCGGCGACGAACAGCAGCGCCGCCCCGGCGACCCGCCAACGGCCGCGCCGCGACCCGTCGACCTCGGCCGCCTCCACGGGCGGGGTTTCAGCTCCGACGACGCCCGCCAGATAGGCCAGGTACCCCGGCACCAGGGGCACCACGCAGGGCGAAGCGAAGCTGATCGTCCCGGCCAGCACCGCGAGAGCCGCCGCGAACAGCAGCGGTCCGGACGCGGCGAGGTCAGTGGGGTTCACACCTCGAGGGTAGGAAAGTCAAGACCACCACGATGCACCGGGCTCGGTGAACCGGACCACATCATCCCTGGTGACAGGCCCGAGCAGGGGCGAAATCGCACCACCAGGGCCATTGGTCCCGCTTTTTCAGGACCCTCCACCCCACCCGAGCAATCCGGGAGACAAGGCTCACACCGCCCGCAGTTTCAATTGAAACTGCAAAACCGCACGGCGATTTGGGCATGCATGGAGTCGGGCACCCGGAGTCCAGGCGAGCACTGAGGTCCCGCCACCCGCACCGCAACGCGGTACAAGGGTGGAAAACCGCAATGCCGGGTCAGGGCTTCTCGGCTGCGACCTTCTGGACCTCGGGGAGCAGTTCGCTCTCCAGCATCTCCGTCAGGAAGACCGCCGCGACGCGGTGCTGGCGGTCGAGGACGATCGTCGCCGGAACGGTGCTGCGCGGGAACTGGCGCAGCGCGAGCAGCGAGCGGCCCGACGGGTCGAAGATCGACGGGTAGGTCAGCCCGCGGTCGCGGTGGAAGTCCGCCGCCGCCGACTGGCTGTCGCGCACGTTGATGCCGAGCACCTGCACGCCCTGGGGGCCGGCCTTGTCCTGCACGGCCTGCAGGTCGTCGGCCTCCGACCGGCACGGCCCGCACCACGAACCCCAGATGTTGAGCACCACGACCTGGCCCTTGAAGTCGTCGATGCCCAGCTGCTTGCCCGGTTCCAGCAGGCTGTCCCCGGACAGCCCGGAAACCCGGCCGCGCTCGTCCGGCGCGTAGAAGATGCGGGTCTGCCCGCCCGGTGAGACGAAGGTGAACTCGCCACCGCTGGCCACCGCGTCTTCGCCCTGGGTCGCGCACCCGGCGACCAGCGCCACCGTCGCAGCGGCCAAGCCCAGGCGTACCAACAGCTTCTTCATGCCCCTGTCACCTTCGGATCAGTAGCCCCGGCGGGCTCCACGTAAGCGATGCGCACGAGCTCCTCGCCGCGGAAGACCAGGCTGGTCAGCGAGGCCAGCGAGCACTGGCGCCGCCGCGGGTCGTGCCACATCGGCTTGCCCTCCAGGAACCGGCGCAGCGTCCAGATCGGCAGCTGGTGCGACACGCACACCGCTTCGTGCCCGGCCGCGGCCGCACGAGCGCGGTGCGCCGCGCCGAGCATGCGGTGCGCGATCTGCAGGTAGGGCTCGCCCCACGACGGGCGCAGCGGGTTCCAGAGCTTCGGCCAGTGCTTCGGCGAGCTCAGCGCACCGTCGCCGACCGACACCTTCAGGCCCTCGAAGCGGTTCTCCGATTCGATGAGCCGCTCGTCGGTGGCCACGTCGGTCTGGAAGGTCGCACCGATCGGCTCGGCGGTCTGCTGCGCCCGCTGCAGGGGCGAGGCGACCACGTGGACGACGTCGCGCCCGGCCAGGAACTCGGCGACCAGCTTCGCCTGCTGCTCACCGCGGTCCGACAGGCGGTAGCCGGGCAGCCGGCCGTAGAGGATCCCCTCCGGGTTGTGCACCTCGCCATGGCGCATGAAGTGCACGACAGTCCGCTGTTCCGCCTCTCCGCGATTCACAGAGGTGGTCGCGTCCAGCTCGATCTCGCGTTTCGCGGTTTCTTGTGGCTGGCTTGCGTCACGTTCCCCTGAGGTGCGGTTGCGCGGGACCGGGTTTGACATGGGGTTGCTCATTCGGTCGCCTCCGGCGCGGTGGCGGCTGCGGCAGCGCGGGCGGCGTGCGGCAGCGCGTCGGCGATCGTCTCGAACGCCGCGTCGTCCATCGCCGCGTTCACGAACCACGACTCGAAAGCGCTCGGCGGGGCGTAGACGCCGCGGTCGAGCAGCTCGTGGAAGAACGGCGGGAACCGCCAGGTCTGCTGGGCCTGCGCCTGCTCGTAGTTGTGCACCGGGTTCTCGCTGAAGAAGACGCTGACCATGTTGGCCGCGTAAGCGATCTGGTGCGGCACGCCCTCCGCGGTCAGCGCCGAGCCGAGCAGGTCGCCCAGCCGCTTGCTGTTGCGGTCCAGCGCCGCGTACGTGTCGGCGTCGGCGGCCCGCAGGTTCGCCAGGCCGGAGGCCACCGCGACGGGGTTCCCGGACAGCGTGCCCGCCTGGTAGACCGGCCCGGACGGGGCGAGGCGCGCCATCACGTCGGAGCGGCCGCCGAAGGCGGCAGCGGGCAGCCCGCCGGACATCACCTTGCCGAAGGTGTAGAGGTCACCGGCCACGCCGTCGATGCCGAACCAGCCCGCGCGGGAAACCCGGAAGCCGGTCATGACCTCGTCCATGATCAGCAGCGCACCGGCGGCGCGGGTGATCTCCCGCAGCCCCTCGTTGAAGCCCGGCAGCGGCGCGACGGTGCCCATGTTGCCCGCCGCGGCCTCGGTGATCACGCAGGCGATCTCGTCGCCCTGCTCGGCGAAGACCTGCCGCAGCGCCTCGAGGTCGTTGTAGGGCAGGACGATCGTGTCGGCGGCCTGCGCGCCGGTGACGCCCGGCGAGGTCGGCAGCCCCAGCGTCGCCACCCCGGACCCGGCGCTGGCCAGCAGCGCGTCGACGTGGCCGTGGTAGCAGCCGGCGAACTTGACGATCTTCTGGCGGCCGGTGAACCCGCGGGCCAGGCGGACGGCGCTCATCGTCGCCTCGGTGCCCGAGTTGACCAGCCGGACCTGCTCGACCGGCTCAACGCGGTCGATGATCTCCTGCGCGAGGTCGATCTCACCGGCGCCGGGGGTGCCGAAGGAGAGGCCGTGCGACGCGGTCTCCTGCACGGCGCGGACCACGTCGGGGTGCGCGTGCCCGTTGATCATCGGGCCCCAGGAGGACACCAGGTCGACGTAGCGGTTGTCGTCGGCGTCCCAGAGGTAGGCGCCTTCGCCGCGAACCATGAACCGGGGCGTGCCGCCGACCGAGTGGAAGGCGCGGACGGGCGAGTTGACGCCGCCCGGCGTCACCGCCTGCGCGCGGTCGAACAGCTGCCGCGACCGCGGAGCCGGATCGTGGTTCGGATTCGATGCGGGGTTCGCAGAAGCTGTCACGCACCCAGTCTGACAGGCGCAGCTCCGTGACCGGTCACACCCCGACTAGCGCGCACGCGCGCGCACGGCCAGCGCCACCTGCCGGATCGCGTCGAGCAGCAGCAAACCGGCCAGGGTCACCGCGGCGACCGCCGCCGCCAGCCAGCTCCCGAGCGACCGGGTGACCACGTCGGTCGCCCCGTCCGGGCCGGGCAGGTAGATCGTCACCGTGCCGTGCTGCCACGCCCACCAACCGGCCACCACCAGCGCCACGGCCACGACCAGCTCGATCCCGGCCACGGCCGCCCGCCAGGGCTGGTTCAACCCGCCCCGCGGCTGGTCGTTCTCGAGGCTCTCGGCGCTGAACTTCGGCCCGTCCGCAGGCCACGGTTCCGGAGTGGTCACGCACAGAAGCGTCTCATGACCCACCGCACACCCGCGCCCACCCGGTGGATCCGCGATCTTCCTGCGCATCGGTACCGGTGGCGGAACCGACCGGACTCAAAATTCCATTGAAATCAGACGTCCGATTTCCATTGAAATCGAGGGACGACCGGGACTACTTCTCGACGAGCCCGGTCAGGGCGGCGGTCAGGGCGCTGGGGTCCTTCGCCCAGGCCAGGACGACTTTGTCGTCGTCGATGCGCAGCGGCACCTCGCCCGTCCCCTTCGGGACCGTCCAGCTCCCGCCGAGCACCCGCGCACCCACCGGCGCACCCACGTCGGTCACCGCCGCGATGCGGCTGACCTCGATCTCCTCGCGGCCCAGCACGAGTTCCGCAGGCGTCAGCCGCACCGAGACCAGGCGACGGCGGCCGTGCACCCACACCGCCGCCGCGACCGCGAACAGCCCGCCGAACAGGCCCCACATCCACGCGTTCAGCGGTCCCGGGGTCAACGCCTCGACGCCGAACCCCAGCAGTGCGAAGGCCGGGCCCCAGAGCACCGGCCACCAGCTGCTACCGCGTTCCGAGTACAGCACTGGCTCGCTCATCGCTCACCCGTCAACCATTCCGTGCTCGGCTGCCGCCACATCAGCACCGCCGCCGTTCCTCCCAGGACGAGCAGGATCGTGTGCACGCTGAACACCGCACCGGATCCCAGCACGAGCACCAGGTGCACCAGCGCGAACGCGGTCAACGCCACTCGCGCCCAGGAATGCCGCTTGAGCACCGCCGCGCCGAACCCGAAGTACGCCGCCGCGAGCACGACGGCGATCCCGGTGTTCGCCACGATCATCTGCTGCGCGCGGGCCGTCGCGTCCGCCGGCACCAGCTGCTGCTGCTCGCCGAGCTGCTGCACGAGCTCGGAACGCCCCGACCACATCAGCCCGGCCTGCAGCAGCAGGAGAAACGCCACCGTCCACCAGAGGACGATGGCGTAGCGAAGCGGTCGCGGTGACTCCATCAGTACGTGCGGCTGTTGGCGTTGAAGAACCAGTTCGACGGCTTCAGGAACACCAGCGTGATGAACGCGGCCATGCTCAGCAGGCCGAGTCCGGCCTGGCTGTAGCTCATCACGAAGTACGACGTGGGCAGCGGGACGTCCGGCATCTCACCGGAGAAGGTCACGTTGCCGCCGCCGATCAGGCTGACGATGGCGTTGACCAGCCAGAGCGAGGCGAAGACGGTGAGCGTGATCCGCGCCCAGTTCCGGCCGGCCCGCATCTTGAAGCCGAACAGGATCCACAGGGCGGTCAGGATCAGGAAGATCACCGTGATGAAGATGAACGTGAACAGCATGATCCCGTTGACGAGCGAGGACATCCCCTCGTTGAACTCGCTCGGCATGTCGGGATCGGTCGCGCCGGCCACCACGTCGTTCAGGTAGCCCTGCAGCAGCATGTAGCTCACCACGGACAGCACCGTCGCCAGCAGCGGCACCACGACGGAGATCCAGAACGCGATCTCCACGGTGATCGGGCGCGGGACCTGGCTCATCTCCTGCTGCGGCACGGGCGGCGCCGAGTAGGGGGCCTGCTGGTACCCGGCCTGCGGGTACTGCTGCTGCTGGTACCCGCCCTGGGGGTACGGCTGCTGCGGGAAACCACCGGAAGGCGTCCCGCCCTGCGGGTAGCCGCCCTGCTGCCATGGATTCTGCGGTGAGGTCACCGGCAAACAGTAGAAACCCGGCTCGTGCGCTGTCCACTTGGTTCGGCCAAATCACCGACCCGTCATCGCTTTGAAATAGGCGTTGGCCGGGGCACCCAGCGCCAGAATCAGGAAAACGATCGGTGTGACCAGGGACAACAGCATTTCCAGGTACCCGGGGATCAACAGCGGATCGCTGAACGCGCTGCCGAAGTCACCGCCGAAGCTCAGCACGAAAACCACGATCGCGCAGAGGCCGTAGAACGACGAGCACCACCACGGCGATCCGCGCGGAATTGCGACCCTTCCGCATTTTCGCCGAGAACACGACCGCAGCACCGCGCAGGATGCGGAACCGACCATCGATCAGGACCGGGATCACCGGGTTGGTCAGGTGCTCGAGGATCTGCTGCGAGTAGTCGAGGACGTCAACCGCGGCGCGCGAGCTGGAAGTACTGGTTCGACAGCGGCACGTAGGCGAACACGAGCGTCGCACCCACGGCCAGCACCTGCAGCAGCGCCAGCAGAGCCGTCGCGGCGCCACCGACCGATCCGCCGGTCAGCGACGGCGCGGTCAGCACGATCCAGCCCGCGCCGACCGCCGTGATCACCACTCGCGCCCAGTTCCGGCCCTTGCGCATGAGGAACAGGAACACGATCCACAGCGCCGCGATCACCGCGACGATCGCGGTCGCCAGCACCAGCATCCCGGCGTAGACGGAGCGGGCCTGGTCCGGGCTGAGCTGCTGCCCCTGCGCTGCGGCCGCCTCCACCACCAGCTTCAAGTCGGCGTCCGAGACGAGCAGGAACGACGTGGCGAGGATGGCGAAGCCCACCACCACGCTGGCTATGCCGGCCCAGAACGCGCCGTCGACCGTGCTCGGCCGCGGGTTCGTCCCCTGCGACGTCATCAGCCCAGGTTAAGAACCCGCGGCGGAAGCGACAATTCGTCAGCGCGCGACGCGGCCCTGCCGCAGGCGCGGCCCCATCTCGCGGATGAACCGGTTGCCGTCCGGCCGGTACATGAACACGATCGCGGCCGCTTCGACGACCGCCACCAGCGCTGTGAACACCACGTCGACCCGGGTGATGGTGACCGGGGTGATCTCGTTGATCAGCGCGATGCCGAACACCGCGACGCCCAGCAGCGTGATCAGCGCGTTGAACACCCCGAACCCGCCGAACACGGTGAGCACGACCCGCGACCAGTTCCGGCCTTCCAGCATCCGCCGGGTGAGCATCAGGTACACCATCAGGACCAGCGCCTTGAGCAGGAACGCGAACATGATCATGCTGTTGGCCGCGGCGTCGAGCTCCATCTGCCCCATGTTCGGGTCCAACGCGCGCAGCTCCTCGATCAGCCGCGACCGGTCGAGGAGCTGGATGAACGCCTGCACGACGCCGATCAGCACCGAACCGATCCACAGCCACCGCGCCACCAGAAGCGACTGCGGTGCCTGCGGCGGTCCCGGTTCCGGCACCGGACGGCCGAACGCGTCCACTCGCTGCCCCAGGTCCGTCATGCTCGAGCGTCCCGCAGCCACTGCGCGGCCTCGGCCGCCCAGTAGGTGAGGACGATGTCCGCGCCCGCGCGCCGGATCGAGGTCAGCGACTCCAGCACGGTCCGCTTCCGGTCCAGCCAGCCGTTGGCCACCGCAGCCTCGATCATCGAGTACTCGCCGGACACCTGGTAGGCGGCCACCGGCACGTCGGCCACGCCCGCGACGTCGCGCAGCACGTCCAGGTAGGACATGGCCGGCTTGACCATCACCATGTCGGCGCCCTCGGCCAGGTCCAGGTCGACCTCGCGCAGCGCTTCGCGGCCGTTGGCCGGGTCCTGCTGGTAGGTGTTGCGGTCGCCCTGCAGCTGCGAGTCGACGGCGTCCCGGAACGGCCCGAAGAACGCCGAGGCGTACTTCGCCGAGTAGGCCAGGATCGAGGTGTCGACGTAACCGGTCGCATCCAGCGAGTCCCGGATGACACCGATCTGGCCGTCCATCATGCCGCTGGGGCCCACCACGTGCGCCCCGGACTGGGCCTGCACCACGGCCATCTCGCCGTAGATCTGCAGCGTGCGGTCGTTGTCGACGGTGCCGTCCTCGTCCAGCACACCGCAGTGGCCGTGGTCGGTGAACTCGTCCAGGCACAGGTCGGCCATCAGCACGGTGTCGTCGCCGAGCTCGGCGCGCAGGTCGCGCAGCGCGACGTTGAGGATGCCGTCCGGGTCGACCGCCCCGGAGCCCATCGCGTCCCGCTCGGCGGGCACGCCGAAGAGCATCAGCCCACCGACTCCGGCGCTGACCGCGTCGACAGCGGCCTTGCGCAGCGATTCGCGGGTGTGCTGCACGACGCCCGGCATAGACGAGATCGGCACGGGCTGGTCGACGCCCTCGCGCACGAACATCGGCAGCACCAGGTGCCGCGGCTCCACGGAGGTCTCGGAAACGAGTCGGCGCAGTGCCGGGTTGCGGCGAAGCCGACGCGGACGGTGCGAGGGATACATGAAAACGGCTCCCCAAACAGGCTCGACGGGGTGACACCCCGAGCGTAGCCACCCCGACGAACCGGACTCCCAAGGGCTCAGCCCGAGTCGTCCGGCGACCGGATCAGTCGGGATTCAGCGGAGAGTCAACGACGATCAGCAGTGTCGAATACCCGCACTACTCTCCACCGCCACGAGCTGGGAGAACGCCGAAGGGGGGCGGAGCACCGGGGGGGGGGCGCCCCGAGGGTGGAGAGGGG
>NZ_JBEOVY010000251.1:0-11649 GCF_040295745.1 Saccharopolyspora sp. NPDC002686 | reverse complement strand
GAGACGTTCACCGACGGGTTCGCGCGCAGCGCGGTGGCCACGGCCTTGACGACCAGGTCGTTGACGCTGACCTTCTCGGCTACCTGCCGCAGGACCCGCGCGAAGGTGACCTCACCGTCTCGGCCAAGGACCGGGTGCTGTCCGCGCGCGGCCTGGACCAGCTGCTGCGGGACATGGAGAAGGCCCAGACGGCGATGGCCGAGCTGGCCGACGACCGCCAGCGCGACAAGGCGATCGCCCGCTACGGCCGGCTGGAGGAGCGCTTCGGCGCGCGCGGCGGGTACGCCGCGGAGAGCGAGGCCGGGCGGATCTGCAGCAACCTCGGACTGCCCGACCGGGTGCTCGAGCAGCCGCTGAGCACTCTTTCCGGTGGTCAGCGGCGTCGCGTCGAGCTGGCCCGGATCCTGTTCGCGGCCTCCGAGGCCGGTCCGGGCGGCCGTTCGGCCAGCACGCTGCTGCTCGACGAGCCGACCAACCACCTCGACGCCGACTCGATCAACTGGCTGCGCGACTTCCTCAAGGCCCACGACGGCGGGCTGGTGGTGATCAGCCACGACGTCGACCTGCTGGCCGCGGTGGTCAACAAGGTGTGGTTCCTGGACGCGATCCGCGGCGAGGCCGACGTCTACAACATGGACTGGGCCCGCTACCAGGACGCCCGCGCGGCCGACGAGAAGCGCCGCCGCCGCGAGCGCGCCAACGCGGAGAAGAAGGCCTCCACGCTGATGGCGCAGGCCGACAAGATGCGCGCCAAGGCCACCAAGGCGGTCGCCGCGCAGAACATGGCCCGCCGCGCGGAGAAGCTGCTGGCCGAGGCCGAGACCGAGCAGGCCCAGGAGAAGGTCGCCAAGATCCGCTTCCCGGATCCGGCGTCGTGCGGGCGAACCCCGCTGACCGCCGACGGCCTGTCGAAGTCCTACGGTTCGCTGGAGATCTTCAGCGGTGTCGACCTCGCGGTGGACCGCGGTTCGCGGGTCGTCGTGCTCGGCCTCAACGGTGCCGGCAAGACCACCCTGCTGCGCCTGCTGGGCGGCGTCGAGAAGCCCGACTCGGGTGCGGTCGTCCCAGGTCACGGGCTGCGCATCGGCTACTTCGCGCAGGAGCACGAAACGCTGGACCACAACGCCTCGGTCTGGGAGAACATCCGCAGCGCCGCCCCGGACGCCCCGGAGCAGCAGCTGCGCACCCTGCTGGGCGCGTTCCTGTTCCAGGGCGAGCAGCTGCAGCAGCCGGCCGGAACGCTCTCCGGTGGTGAGAAGACGCGGTTGGCGCTGGCCGGACTGGTCTCCAGCGCGGCCAACGTGCTGCTGCTGGACGAGCCGACCAACAACCTCGACCCGGCCAGCCGCGAGCAGGTGCTCGACGCGCTGCGCAGCTTCACCGGCGCGGTCGTCCTGGTCACGCACGACCCGGGTGCGGTGCAGGCGTTGGAACCGGAACGGGTCATCCTGCTGCCCGACGGAACCGAAGACCACTGGTCGGAGGACTACCTGGACCTCGTCCAGCTCGCCTAGCAGGCACGGCCGACCAGAGTCGCACTACTGCGGATGGATTAGTGCTTTCCGGTGATCGCCGGGCGGTCATCTCGGCCATTGGCCGATCTTTTTTCCATGATCGCCTGGCGTTCCCGCCTTTCCTGTTCGATCATTGCGCTGACAGGGGTCGCGAGGCCCGACCTGCTCAGAGGGAAGGCGGGGACACCGTGGCTGAGCTGAAGAAAGGTGCGCGCATCACAGGGAGTGCGCGGGACAAGCTTGCCAGTGACCTGAGGAAGAAGTACGAGAAGGGGGCTAGCATCCGCGCGCTCGCGGAAGCGACCGGCCGGTCGTACGGCTTCGTGCACCGGGTGCTGAGCGAATCAGGTGTGCAGCTGCGCGGTCGTGGGGGCGCGACTCGTTCCAAGAAGAAGTGAGCTCGGCGGCCATCGGCCGCAGGGCCTGTCGGTGATCACCTCGCGCAGGTGATCCGAGCGGCTGACGCCGCTTCCGCGGTGCGCGGACGCAGGCTCTCAGCGAGGAGGTCCGCTTGGCGGAGTCGATGGTGGACGCCGACCTGCTGGATCGTGGCGGTGTGGGGCTCACGATCCGAGGTCGGCGGGCCACGATCACCTTGAACCGCCCGGACGTGCTCAACGCGCAGACACCGCACACCTGGCAGGCGCTCCGGGAGATCGGTCGATGCCTGGACGCGGAGGTCCGGGTCGTGGTGCTGCGCGGCGCCGGCCGGGCGTTCTCGGCCGGGCTGGATCGGCGGCTGTTCACCGCCGCCGAGGTCGACGGGGCGCCGGGGCTGGCCGCGCTGGCCCAGCGCCCCACCGAACAAGCCGACGCCGAGATCGCCGGCTTCCAACAGGGGTTCAGCTGGTTGCGCGAACCCGACCGGGTCACCATCGCGGCAGTCCGGGGGCCCGCGATAGGTGCTGGATTCCAGCTGGCGTTGGCGTGCGACCTCAGAGTGGTCGCCGCCGACGTCAGCTTCCGCATGGCCGAGACCGGACTGGGTCTCGTGCCCGATCTGGGCGGCACGCTGCCGCTGGTCAGAACCGTCGGATACGCGCGGGCGGTGGAGATCTGCCTGACCGGGCGCGAAGTGCGCGCCGAGGAGGCGCTGCGGCTCGGACTGGTCAACTCGGTGGTCGAACCGGACCGGCTCGACGCGGCGGTCGACGAACTGGCCGCAGCCGTCGAGCAACCGCCGCTCGGCGCGGTGCGCGAAACGCTGGCGCTGCTGGTGCAGGCCGACGAAGCGGTCGACCCCGAACAACAGCTGGCAGCGGAGCGAGCCGCCCAACTCCGCCGCATCGCGGAAATCGCCGCGCAGTCCGACTGATTCTCAGAACTCGTCTTCGATCCTGGTTTGTGCTCTTTTGCTTGTATTCGCCGCCAGGCGAATAGCCCACTCTCGCTACCCGCGCCCCGCAAGAGGAGTTCAAGGACAGGGCTTGGTTTTTCAGAGCAGGCCTGGGACTCGTTTGCCGTAGTGCTCGAGGTTCGCGGCGTTGGCTTCGTCGCCGCCCACCGTGTTCGAGCTGCGCCAGACCGGGAGGTCGACGCCTTCGGTCGCGGCCTGGTCGAACAGCTCGACCAGCAGCAAGTTCCACAGGTATGCGTTGGCCATCGATGACAGCGGGGCCGTCACCGGGGCGTCGGCCGGGTAGCTGGCGTCGCCGCCCGGAACCAGGGTGTCCAGCACGATCTCGGCCTCTTCGGCCAGCGTGGTCCCGGCGCGCTTGGGGGCTTCGGCGCTCGCCGTCGGCGAGGTGATCGCGATGACCGGCGATCCCGCCGTTCGGGCGATTCGGGCCAGTTCCACCGGATAGGGGTTCACCCCGGAGTTGGAGAACACCACCAGCGCGTCCACTCCGCCCTGGAACCCGGCCCCGGTGAGGATCTCCTCGGCCAGGCCGGTGCGCCGTTCGGTCCGGGTGCTGGGCACCGCGCCGTGCAGCGGCAGCAGGTCGTGGTGGTAGAGCGGCCGGACCGCGGAAAGACCGCCCGCCCGGTAGAAGGTCTCCATCACCCCGGCCAGCGAGTGGCCCGCCCCGGCCGTGCACACCAGGCCGTCCGCGCGGATCGCGGTGAGCAGCCGCTCGGCTGCGGTGCGCAGGTTCTCGGCGTTGTGCGCGCCGATCTTCCGCAGGTGTTCGAGCATGTGCGCGGCGTGGCCGGGCGCGGTTTCCGACATTCGGGGCTCCTGTGGGAGAGCGGAACGGACGTAAGGTCTATACCAATTTGATGACGCGGCGGTCAAGGACCGCTTCCACCACTGGTGTGGTGCGCGGGTAGGGTGTTGATCAGCGACCGAGATCGAGGGGATGCATGCCGCAGCGAGGCAACCGCAGAGAACTGCTCGCCGACGCCGCAATCGAGGTGCTGGCGCGCGAGGGAGGTCGTGGGCTGACCCACCGCGCGATCGATCGCGAGGCGGAAGTTCCCGAGGGCACCACGAAGAACTACTTCCCGACGCGCAGCGCGCTGTTCCTGGCCGTCGCGCGCTACCTGGCCGCTCAGCACACCGCCGCGCTCGAGGCGCTGTGCAGCGAGATTCCCGCCGACGTCAGCTCCGAGGACATCACCGCGCTGTACGCGGCGATGCTGCGCCGGATGGCCACCAGCGCGCGATCGCAGTTCCTGGCGCTGTTCGAGCTGCACCTGGAAGCCGTTCGGAACCCCGAGGTGAGCACCGCGCTGAGCGCGATCACCCAGGCCAATGTCGACACCGCCGTGCAGCTGCACAGCGCGGTGGGGCGGCGGATCAGCCGGCGCGGCGCCGGGTTGCTCGACGCCGGGATGCTCGGCGTGGCGCTGTCGATGCTCAGCCTTCCCGAGGACCTGGTCTCCGAGCTCGGACTGGACGACGCCGACGTGGTGGCGCGGGCGTTATTGGCGCTCGGTTCGCCGCAGGGCGGACCGGCGATCGGGGTGCTGCGGGGCGCTGCCGGCTGAGCCGGTGGCGCTTCGAGGCCGCGCGGCGACGCACGGTAGCCTTCTGGGGGACGAGATCTGGGCAGGGGCGTCCTGGGGGTCGCCCACGATCGAAGTGGATGCAGGGAACGCATGTCGAATCCAGCACAAGTCGAGCCCGGCCCGCTAGGAGAACCGCCCGCGGTGGTGTTCGCCCGCCTCGCCGACGTCCCGGTCGACGCCCTGGACAAGCTGATCGAGGCGACCCACGAGGTCTACGACGACCTGAACAAGGTGCTCGGCCATCCCTACTGGGGTGATCTGGTGTACCACCAGGGCGCGGCCATGAAGGCGTTGAAGGAAGCGCGGATCTGCATGGAGGGGCTGCGCGCCGAGGCCGTCGGCGCGCGCAACACCGAACTGGGCGTCACCGTCACCACCGCGGTCGTCGACGGCGAACGGCACTACGCGCAGACCGAGGACGACAAGGCCGAGCTGGTGGACAAGGTGCTGCGCCCGCAGCAGCCGGGTGCCAGCCACCTCTACGTCTGGGACCGGCCGCACCAGGATCCCGAGGCGCCCGGTCCGTACCTGCAGGTGCGGATCGTCACCGACGTCGAGGACGAAGTCGGCGTCCTGAACTTCACCGAGGAGAGCGAGGACGGCGAAATGACGTCCTGGCACACCCTCAACCCGGCGCCTTCGCCGGAAGCCCCCGCACTGCCCTTCGACGCGGGGAGCACGCTGAAGTTCCCGCGCAACGCGGTGCTGCCGTTCCGCGAACTCCGCGCTGCGCTGGACGAATTCACCCGAACTGGGCAGCAGCCGGAGGCCGTGCAGTGGCAGCCCGCGCGCTGGGGCGACCTGTAGCTCAGCCGTAGATCCCCTGGACCGCTCGGCCGGCGATGGTCGTGACGATCTTGAACGCCTTCATCGCCTCGGTCATGCTCGGCGCGTCGAAGCCGACCCGTCGCACGTCCAGCTGGTCCACGGTCGGGATCACCGCGGCAGCGGCCGCCAGGTGCGCGGCGTCGAACTCCACCTCTACGCGGTGCGGTCGCACGTCGCCGCCGGTGCGCCCGGCCTGGCGCATGCCCTCGGTCGCCGCGGTGCGGATGTCGGCCGCGGTGCGGGCCGGTGGGCGGCAGATCGCGGCGTAGCGGCTGACGCACTCCTTGACCACCACGCGGTGCGCGGACGGTGCGTAGTCGGCGGCTTCGGCGCAGGCCCGGTCGTCGCCGGTGACCAGCAGGACGGGGACTCCGTGCTCGGCGGCCAGCGCTGCGTTGAGCCCGCCCTCGCCCGCCGGGCGGCCGTCGAGCCAGACGCCGGTGATCGAGTTCTCCAGGTAGGTGTGCGACAGCACGCCCTCCTCGCCCGCCCGCGCGTGGTAGCCGAGGAACACCACACCGTCCACATCGGACTCGATGCCCTGCATCATGGACAGCGGCTTGTGCCGCCCGGTCAGCAGCACCGCGCGCTCGTCGAGGTCCTCCAACAGCAGGTTGCGCTGCGAGGAGTGCGCTTCGTTGACCAGCACGTCCGTCGCGCCCGCGGCGCACAGGCCTTCGACGCAGGCGTTGACGTCGCCGGTGAACAACCTCCGGAAGCGCTGCCACTGCTCGGTTCCGGGCACCACGTCATCGGTCCAGGTGACTCCGGTGACGCCTTCCATGTCAGCTGAGAGCAAGATCCGCACGACGGCCAATCTAGGCGCGTTGTCCAGGCTTTCGGGGTGTGGCGCGCCGATCGGGTAACGGTTCGGTTCCGCTCGGTGACGCCGGGTGGCGACAACTCGTGGTTAACCATTGACGAACAGTGTCCGAAGGTGGTTCCTTTCTCTCACTCGCCGCGAAGGAGGGGGTCACAAGTGGGCAGACGACTCGTCGCGCTCTGGGCCGTGCTGCTGGTGGGCTTGCTGGCGCCGGTGCCCGCGTCGGCACAGGACGCGAAGCCGCAGGGCGCCACGCTGCGCATCGGGCTGCAGCAGCAGATCGATTCGCTCAACCCGTTCCTGGGCTACACGCTCGCCGCCACCGACATCTTCCGGGCCATCTACCCGACGCTGACCACCTACAGCGCCGACGACTTCTCCGTGCAGCCGGAGCTGGCCGAGAAGTGGGAGACCTCGCCGGACAAGCTCACCTGGACCTTCCACATCCGGCCCGGCGTCAAGTGGTCCGACGGCCAACCGGTGACCGCGCGCGACGCCGCCTACACCTACAACCGGATGATGACCGATCCGGCCGCCAGCACCGCCAACGGCAACTTCGTGGAGAACTTCGACACCGTCACCGCACCGGACGACGGCACGCTGGTGATCCGCACCAAGACCCCGCAGGCGACGATGCTGGCCATCGACGCGCCGATCGTGCCCGAACACGTGTGGTCCAAGGTCACCAACGTCGAGGAGTTCACCAACGACCAGATGCCGGTGGTCGGCAGCGGACCGTTCGTGCTCACCGGCTACCGCACCGAGCAGGACGTCACGCTGACCGCCAACCCGGACTTCTGGCGCGGTGCGCCGAAGGTCGCCGAACTGCAGTTCATCCAGTTCAAGAACAGCGACGCCGCGGTGCAGGCGCTGCGCAAGGGCGACGTCGACCTGGTGCAGAAGCTGACCCCCGCGCAGTTCGACGCGCTGGCCGGCGAGTCCGACATCAAGCAGGTCAAGGGCCAGGGCCGGCGCTTCTTCGAGCTGATCCTCAACCCCGGCGCCAGCAACAGCAACAACGAGCCGATCGGCACCGGGCACCCGGCGCTGAAGGACGTGCGGGTGCGGCAGGCCATCGACCACGCGATCGACCGGCAGGCGCTGGTCGACCGGGTGATGGGCGGCTACGCCGACGTCGGCGGCGGTTACCTGCCGCCGATCTTCAGCGACTACCGCTGGAATCCGCCGCAGCCGCGCGGGTTCGACCTGGCCGAGGCCAACCGGATGCTCGACGAGGCCGGCTACCAGCGCGGCCCGGACGGCGTCCGGCGCACCCCGCAGGGCGAACCGCTCGACTTCGACTTCGTGCTGCACGGCAACCGTTCGGAGGACAACCAGGTCGGTGAGTTCGTCAAGCGGTGGCTGGACGAGCTGGGCATCCGCGTGGAGCTGCAACCGGTTTCGGACAACCAGCTCAACGACCGCACCACCGCCGGTGACTTCGACATGGTGATCAGCGGCTGGTCGGCCAACCCCGACCCGGACTACGTGCTGCGGCTGCAGACCTGCGGCGCCCGGCCCAGCCCCGACGGCGGCGGGAACACCGACACCTTCCTGTGCGACAAGCAGTACGACGAGCTCTACAACCGGCAGCTCGGCGAGTTCGACAAGGCCGCGCGCGTCGACCTGGTCAACCAGGCGCAGGCCCGGTTCTACGACCAGGCGGCCGGGCTGATCCTCTTCTACCAGAACTCGCTGGAGGCCTACCGCACCGACCGCTACGCCGGTTTCACCCTGCAGCCCAAGGACAACGGGGTCATCGTGGCGCAGCAGGGCTACTGGGGTTACCTCGGCGCGGAGCCCACCGAGGAGGCGATCAACGGGTCCTCGGGCACCGACTACAGCACCGTCGCGTGGGTGCTCGGCGGGGCCGTGGTGCTGGTCGGCGTCGTGGTGGCGCTGGTGATCGTCCGCCGCCGGGCGACCGCCGACACCAGGGAGTGAACCGTGTCCGATCTGCTTGCCACCGTTCCGGAACAGGACTCGCCCAGCGGCGGCCGCCGCCGGTTCGCCCGCTACCTGGGCGGCAAGGTCGGCGGCGGCCTGGTGAGCCTGTTCCTGGTGGCGGTGCTGGGTTTCTTCCTGTTCCGGGTGATCCCGGGCGACCCGGTGCGCACCATGACGCGCGGGGCACCGGTCAGCGAGCAGCAGATCCAGGTGCTGCGCGAGCGGTTCGGCCTGGACCAGCCGCTGTGGAAGCAGTTCCTGGACTTCATCGGCAACCTGCTGCGCGGTGACCTCGGCACCTCCTACACCTACAGCCGCCCGGTCGGGGACCTGATCGTCGAGCGGATCGGCCCCACCGTGCTGCTGGTGGGCACCGCGACGGCGCTCGCGGTGGTGCTGGGGCTGTGGATGGGTTCCCGCGCGGCGTGGCGGCACGGCGGCGCGTTCGACAAGACCTCGACGTCGGTGGCGCTGACGCTGTGGTCGGTGCCGACGTTCTGGCTCGGGCTGATCGTGCTGATGGCCTTCGGCGTCGGGGTCGGTCCGATCCCGGGGCTGTTCCCGGTCGGCGGGATCTCCTCCCCGGACACCCCGCCCGAGTTCCTGCCGCAGCTGCTCGACGTGGCGCACCACCTGGTGCTGCCGTCGCTGACCATGGTCGCGGTGATCTACGCCGAGTACCTGATGGTGATGCGGTCGTCGCTGCTGGAGGAGATGGGCGAGGACTACCTGACCACTGCCCGCGCCAAGGGGCTCCGAGAGGACCTGGTGCGCCGCAGGCACGCCGTGCCCAACGCGATGCTGCCGACGGTCACGCTGATCTTCCTGCGGCTGGGGCTGGTGGTCGGCGGGGCGATCACGGTGGAGACGGTGTTCTCCTGGCCCGGTCTGGGACTGCTGACCTTCGAGGCGCTGAGGGTGCCGGATCTGCCGCTGCTGCAAGGGATCTTCATCGTGCTGGCGGGGAGCGTGGTGGTGATGAACGTGCTGGCCGAGCTGCTCTACCGGGTGCTGGACCCGAGGGTGCGGGAATCATGACCGCCACCGCCAACCAGATCGTCCGGGCCCGGCGCCGAGCGCGGCTGGGTGAGGCGTGGCGGGTGTTCCGCGCCGACCGGGCCGGGCTGTTCGGGCTCGTGGTGCTGGTCGTCGCCGCGCTGATGGCGGTGCTCGCGCCGCTGCTCACCGACGCCTCCGGACTCGACGTCACGCGGGTGAGCGGGGAGCCGTTGCAGGCGCCCAGCGGCGATTACTGGCTCGGCACCGATGAATCCGGTCGTTCCGTGCTGCTGCTGACCTGGTGGGGCGCGCGGGTGTCGCTGGTGGTCGGGCTCGCGGCGGCGCTGCTGTCGGTGCTGATCGGTGCGCTGGTCGGGGTGCTCGCGGCGCACTTCGGCGGGTGGACCTCGCGAATCCTGCTGCGGTTCACCGACTTCTTCCTGGTGCTGCCCGCCCTGGTGCTGGCGATCGCGCTGTCCACGGTGCTCGAGCGCGGGTTGTGGACGATCGTGCTGGCGATCGGGGTGACGTCCTGGCCGCCGACGGCGCGCATGGTGCGGGCCCAGACGCTGACGATCGAAACCCGCCCGTACATCGAGCGGGCGCGGGCTCTGGGCGCCGGGCACGGGCACATCATCGGTCGGCACGTGCTGCCTGCCGTGCTGCCGCTGGTGTTCGCCAACACGACGCTGGCGGTGGCCAGCTCGATCATCGCCGAGTCCACGCTGTCGTTCCTGGGGCTCGGCGACCCGAGCCTGGTGTCGTGGGGCTCGATGCTGAAGTCGGCGATGGACACCGGCGCGGTCACCGGAGGCGCCTGGTGGTACCTGCTGCCGCCCGGTGTGGGGATCGTGGTGGTGGTGCTCGCCTTCACGCTGTGCGGGCGGGCGTTGGAGACGGTGTTCAACCCGAGGCTGCGGGGGCGGCGGTGAGTCCGATTCTGCAACTGCGCGACGTGTCGGTGACCTACCCGGGAGCGGGCGAAGCCGCCGTGCGGGGTGTGAGCCTGAGCCTCGGCGAAGGCGAAACCCTCGGTCTGGCGGGCGAATCCGGCTGCGGTAAGACGAGCCTGGCGATGTCGGTGCTGCGGCTGCTGCCGAGCTCGGCGCGCGTCGAGGGGCAGATCCTGCTGGACGGCGAGGACGTGCGCGCGATGACCTTCGGGCAGCTGCGCGCGGTGCGCTGGGCGGATGCCTCGGTGGTGTTCCAGGGCGCGATGCACGCGCTGAACCCGGTGCACACGATCGGCGACCAGATCGCCGAGCCGATCAAGCTGCACGGCAGCGCGGAGGACCCGCAGGCGCGGGTCGCGGAGCTGCTGGCGCAGGTGGAACTGCCCGCGGACCGGGCGAACGCCTACCCGCACGAGCTCTCCGGCGGGCAGAAGCAGCGGGTCATGATCGCGATGGCGCTGGCGTGCGAGCCGCGGCTGGTGATCGCCGACGAGCCCACCACCGCGCTGGACGTCGTGGTGCAGGCGCAGATCCTGGAGCTGATGCGGCGCCTGGTCGCCGAACGCGGCATCGCGCTGGTGATGATCAGCCACGACCTGTCGGTGCTGTCGGCCAGCTGCTCCCAGCTCGCGGTGATGTACCAGGGGCGCGTGGTGGAGCATGGCCCGTCCCGGCAGGTGATGACGAGGCCGCAGCACGAGCACAGCAAGGCGCTGGCCGACGCGTTCCCGACCGTCGGTGATCCGGACTTCCGGCTGACCGAGAGCGCGTCCCGCGGGTCTGCGCTGCTGGAAGCCGAGGGCGTCGAGGTCGACTTCACAGGCCGGTCGGGACGCGTCGTGCACGCCGTGCGCGGGGTGGACCTGGCGGTGGAGGAGAAGGAGATCGTCGCGCTGGTCGGGCAGTCCGGCTCCGGCAAGACGACGCTCGCGCGGACCCTGCTGGGCTTGCAGCAGCCGACCGGGGGAGCGGTGCGCTACGACGGGGTGCCGCTGCCGACCAGCACCTCAGGGCTCCGCGACTACCGCAGGCAGGTGCAGCTGGTGCTGCAGGACCCGACGGGGGCGCTCAACCCGCGGCACACCGTGTACGAGGCGGTGGCCGAAGGTCTGCGCATCCACGGGATCGCCGACGACGAGCGCGGTCGGGTGGCCGCGGCGCTGGAGGCGGCTGAGCTGCGTCCGGCGGAGAAGTTCTTCGGCCGGCTGCCGCAGGAGCTCTCGGGTGGTCAGCGGCAGCGCGTGGTGATCGCGGGCGCGCTGGTGCTGGAGCCGAAGGTGCTGATCGCCGACGAGCCGGTGGCCTCGCTGGACGCGACCGTGCGCGGGGAGATCCTGTCGCTGCTGCTGCGCCTGCGGGTGGAGCGGGACCTGTCGACGCTGGTGATCACCCACGACCTCGGCCTGGCGTGGAACATCGCGGACCGGGTGGCGGTGATGTACCAGGGCGAACTGGTCGAGGTCGGCCCGGTCGAGCAGGTCCTCCTCGACCCCCAGCACGACTACACCAAGACCCTCCTGGCCGCGGTGCCCTCCGTCGAACGCCGCGTGGCGTAGGGCCTGCAGGAGGTCCGGTTTCCGCTGGTCAGGTCCCGTGAGTACTTCGGGTTGTTATAGCGACCCAAAGTACTCTC
>NZ_JBEOVY010000250.1:0-11662 GCF_040295745.1 Saccharopolyspora sp. NPDC002686 | reverse complement strand
GGCACCGCCGCGGGTTCTCAGCGTTCGCCTGGCGAGGACGGCCCGACTGCCGTGTATTGGCATACATAAAGTCGGGCACCCGCAGTCCAGGCGGGCGCTGAGGTTCCGCCACCCGCACCGCCCCGCAAAACGAGTGCTTCAGACAGGTTCCCCTACAGCCGCGGGTCCACCGGCTCGGATTCGAGGGCCAGCACGGCGAAGACGCACTCGTGGACCCGCCACAGCGGTTCACCTCGTGCCAACCGCTCCAGCGCCTCCAACCCCAAGGCGTACTCGCGGGCCGCCAGGCCGCGCTTGCGGCCCAGGCCCCGCTGCCGCAGCCGGTCGAGGTTGGCCGGTTCGGTGTAGTCGGGGCCGTAGATGATCCGCAGGTACTCGCGTCCGCGCACCTTCAGCCCTGGCTGCACGAGACCGCGCTTGCCCCTGGTGAGGTTGGCCGCCGGTTTGACGACCACGCCTTCACCGCCAGCTCCGGTCAGCTCCTCCCACCAGGCGATCCCGGCGGCGGTGGAGGTCGGGTCGGTGGTGTCCACCGCGAGCCGACGGGTCGTGGCGAACAGCTCCGAATCCGCCTGCACCAACCGGTCCGCCAGCTTCAGGTGCCAGCTGTGCTCGCGATCGTGGTAAGTGCGTCCGTCGGTGGCCAGGAGTTGGAACGGGGCCAACCGGACCCCGCGCAACCCCTCGGTGGGCCAGCAGTAGCGGCGGTAGGCGTCCCGGTAGGCGCTGGCGTTGCCGGCCCGAGCACGGGTCTTCGCCAGCAGCTCGCCGACGTCGACGCCCCGCTCGGCTGCAGCGGTCAGCGACGCCAGCGCGGGTGGCAGCGCCGCCTCCGCCGCCGCCCCGACCGAGGCGTACTGATCGGTGATCAGCGCACCGGCCTTGGCGCTCCACGGCATCAGCTCGGCGTCCAGGAGCAGCCAGTCGGTGTCCAGTTCGTCCCACAACCCGGCCGAGGTCGCCGCCGCGCGCACCCCGGAGAGCAGCTCCGCTTCCTGCTCCGGGGCGAAGAACGGGCGCCCGGTCCGGGTGTGCACCGCGCCGGAGCCCTCGATGCCGAACCGGCCCGTCGCATCGTCCTGGCAGACCAGGACGACCGCGCGGGAGCCCATGTGCTTCTCCTCGCAGAGCACGTCCTGCACCCCGAGCGCCCGGTAGGCGGCGAACGCTTCCTCCGGGTGCTCGAGCACGTCGGGCCGGTCGGAGGTGGCGACCGGGGCCATCGTCGGCGGCAGGTAGACCAGCCACCGTGGGTCGATGGCGAACCGGCTCATCACCTCCAGCGCGGCGGCCGCGCGCTCGGGCTGGACCGAGATGCGCCCGTGGTGCCGGGTTTCCACGCTCCGCCGCCCGGCGACGTCGTCGAGGTTGAGCACCCCCGGCTCGCGCCGCGACACCGGCTCCGGGGGTGGCTGCCCGGACGGCAGGAGCGGGCGCGACGGCTCGTACCAGACGCGCTGAGCCGCGACCGACACGACTTCGCGCTCCGGGTAGCGCAACGCGGTGAGCTTGCCGCCGAACACGCAGCCGGTGTCCAGGCACATCGTGCCGTTGATCCACTCCGCTTCCGGCACCGGCGTGTGACCGTAGAGCACCATCGCCCCGCCCCGGTACTCGTCGGCCCACGGGTAGCGCACCGGTAGCCCGTACTCGTCGGTTTCCCCGGTGGTCTCGCCGTACAGCGCGAAGCCGCGGACGGTTCCCGACGCCCGGCCGTGGTAGCGCTCGGGCAGTCCGGCGTGCGCGACCACGAGCTTGCCGCCGTCGAGCACGTAGTGCGCGATCAGCCCGCCGCAGAACTCCTCGACCTGCTTGCGGAAGTCCGCCGGCTCGGCCGACAGCTGCGCGAGGGACTCGGCGAGCCCGTGGCCGAGGCCGACGTTGCGCCCGCGCAGCGCGCGAGCCAGCTTGTCGTCGTGGTTGCCGCACACGACCAGCGCCGTGCCGGCCGCAACCATGCCCATGACCAGCCGCAGCACGCCGGGCGTGTCCGGGCCGCGGTCGACCAGGTCGCCGACGAACACCGCCCGCCGCCCGGCCGAGTGGGCGGCCCCGACCGCCCGCTGCTCGCCGTCGCGCTCGATGGCGTACCCGAGATCGCCGAGCAGTTCCTCCAGTTCGGCCCGGCAGCCGTGCACGTCGCCGATGACGTCGAACGGTCCGGTCTCGGCGCGCTTGTCGTTGAGCAGCGGCTGCACCTCGATGCTGGCCGCTTCGACGTCCTCGACGCTGCGCAGCACGTGCACTCGCCGAAAGCCTTCGCGCTGCAAGGACTTCAGCGATCCGCGGAGGTCGGCGCGCTGCTTGCGCACCACGTGCGGACCGAAGTCGCGGTCGGACCGCTCGGCGTTGCGCTCCTGGCACACCGAACCCGGCACGTCGAGCACGATCGCGACCGGGAGCACGTTGTGCTCCTTGGCCAGTCCGACCAATGTGGACCTCGCGCTGCGCTGCACGTTCGTCGCGTCGATCACGGTCATCCGCCCGGCGGCCAGCCGCTTGCCCGCGACGTAGTGCAGCGCGTCGAAGGCGTCCGCGCTGGCCGACTGGTCGTTCTCGTCGTCGGCGACCAGACCGCGGAAGAAGTCGCTGGACAGCACCTGGGTCGGCGCGAAGTGGGTGCGCGCGAAAGTCGACTTGCCCGAGCCGGAAGCGCCGATCAGCACCACCAGGGACATGTCCGGAATGGACAGCTTCATCGGGCCACCTCCGCCCTGGTGAGCACTGCCAGCTGCGTCGGCGCGCCGACCTGCGGGTCCACCGGGCCGACCGGCAGGTGCTCGGCGGTGTAGCCGTACCGCTCGGCCACTGCGCCGGTCCACTCCTGGAACTGGTCCCGAGTCCACTCGAAGCGGTGGTCGGGGTGCCGGAACTGCCCGGCGGGCAGGCTCTCGAATCGCACGTTGTACTCCGCGTTGGGCGTCGTCACCACGACCGCGCGCGGCCGGGCGGCGGCGAACACCGCGTTCTCCAGCGCGGACAGCCTGGTCGGGTCGACGTGTTCGATGACTTCCACCAGCACGGCGGCGTCGTAACCGGCGAGCTCGGGATCGACGTAGGTGAGCGCGGACTGGCGCAGCACGAGCCGTTCGCGCTGGCGCTGCGGCAGCCGCTCGAACCGGCGTTCCGCCAGTTCCAAGGCCCGCGTCGAGACGTCGACCCCGACGATCTCGGTGAACGCCGGATCTTTCAGCAGCTCGCTCAGCAACGCCCCGCTACCACAACCGAGGTCCAGCACGCGCCGCGCACCACATGCCTTGAGCGCCGCGAGCACGCTGCGGTGGCGCTGCACGGCCAGCGGCACGTCGGAATCGGGAGCTTCAGCGACCACCGGTTCGGCCAGCGCGTTGTCCAGTTCGCCTTCGGCGTCGCCGGATTCGGCGAGCTGCGCCAGCGCGGAACGCACGTAGGACTTGCGGTGGGCGAGGTAGCGATGGCTGATCAGCTCCCGCTCCGGGTGCTCGGCCAGCCAGCCGTCCCCGGCGCGCAGCAGCTTGTCCACCTCATCGCCGTGGACCCAGTAGTGCTTCGCGTCGTCCAGCACCGGGATCAGCACGTACAGGTGCCGGAGCGCGTCGGACACGCGGAGGTCCCCGGACAGCTGGAGATCCACGTACCGCGAGTCGCCCCAGCCGGGCACCTGCGGGTCCAGCGGTATCGGCGTGGCCTCGACCTGCCAGCCGAGCGGCTCGAACAACCGGGTCGCGAGACCGGCCCCGCCGCGGCAGGGCAGCGCGGGAACCCGGATCCGCAGCGGGATCGGGGTGGCGGCCAGCTCCGGCCGCGCATCGCAGCGCCCGTTCAGCGCCGTCCGGAACACCGAGCCCAACGCCACCGCGAGCAGCGACCCGGCGGCGTAGGGCCGGTCGTTGACGTACTGGCCGAGCGCGAACGAATCGTTGTGCTTGCCGCGCACCAAGCCGACGGGGTCGACGTCCAGCAGCAGCGCCGCAGTGCACTCGTCCTGTTCCGCGACGGGGTAGAAGACGTGCGCGTTCCCGCCCGCGACCGGGAACGCCTGAGCTTTCCCGGGATGCTTGTGCAGCAGGAAGCCCAGGTCGGTCGCGGGGCTGTGCGTGGTGCTGACGGTGACGAACACACCCCGAGTCTGACGCAATCGACCGCTCTGGCGAAGCGATTTTCGGACAATCAGGCACGCGAATCCACAGTGGACTGTCCAGGGAGGACGCCTCAGTCGGCGAGACCGGATTGGTAGGCGAACACGACGAGCTGGGCGCGGTCGCGCGCGCCGAGCTTGACCATCGCCCGGCTCACGTGGGTGCGCGCGGTGGCCGGGCTGACCACCAGGCGCTCGGCGATCTCCTCGTTGTTGAGCCCCTCGGCGACCAGGCCGAGCACCTCCCGCTCCCGCTCGGTCAGGGTGTGCAGCTGGGGGTGCGGGCGGCGGGCGCGCGGCTGCATCGAGACGAACTCGCGGACCAGCTGGCGGGTGGCGGACGGCGCGAGCAGCGCGTCACCACCGGCGACCAGCCGGATGGCGCGGAGCAGGTCGACCGGCCTGGTGTCCTTGAGCAGGAACCCGCTCGCGCCACCGCGCAGCGCGCTGAAGACGTACTCGTCGATCTCGAAGGTGGTCAGCACGATCACCCTGGTCCCGGCCAGGTCGGGATCGGCCGAGATCCGCCGGGTGGCCTCCAACCCGTCCACACCGGCCATCCGCACGTCCATCAGGACCACGTCCGGCCGGTGCTCGCGCGCGGCGGCCACCGCGGCCAGCCCGTCGGCGGCCTCCCCGACGCAGGTCAGGTCGTCCTCGCTGTCGATGAGGGTGCGCAGCCCGATGCGCACCAGGTCCTGGTCGTCGACGATCAGCACGGAGATCACGGGGCTCCTTCGAGGGGCAGGCGGGCGCTGACGGTGAACCGGTCGTCCGCGGTGGGACCGGCCTCGAACTCACCGCCCAGCGATGCGACCCGCTGCCGCATGCCGGGCAGGCCGAGCCCACCACCGCCCGCGGACGAGCCGGGCAGCGGGTTGGTGATGGTGAGCGCAACGGCGTCCTCGGAGTGCTCGACGGTCACCTCGGCGCGCTTGTCGTTGCTGTGGCGCAGCACGTTGGTCAGGGACTCCTGCAAGATCCGGTAGCAGGTCAGGTCGACCACCGGCGGCAAGCTCCGCGCCTCGCCGACGGTGCGGAGCTCCACCGACACGCCGGCCTCGCGCATGCGCTGCAGCAGGTCGTCCAGCCGCCCCAAACCCGGTGTCTGCCCGCTGGGGCGCCGAACCACGGCCAGCGTCGCGCGCAGCTCGTCCAGCGCGTCGCTGCTGGTGCGGCTGATCGCATCCAGCGCGACCTCGGCCTGCTCGGGCTTCTTCGCCAGCACGTGCAGCGCGACGTCGGCCTGCATCTTGATGGCGGCCAGCCCGTGCCCGACGACGTCGTGCACCTCTTGCGCGATGCGCAACCGCTCGTCGTCGACGCGCTGGCGCAACTGCTCGGCCCGGTCCCGCTCCGCCGACTCGCGCTGCAGCCGGACGACGCTGCCGATGGCGAACGGCACGGCCACCCACGCCGAGCCGGGGATCACCGCGAACAGGCTCGACGGCCCGGACAGGGTGGTGAAGATGTGCACCAGCTGCACCACGAGCACGCCCAGCGCGACCGGCACCGACGTCGACGGCGGCCGGTGCCGGGCCAGCGAGTAGACCGCCACGATCAGCGACAGCAGGATCGGGCCGTAGGTGTAGCCCAGCACCAGGTAGGTGGAGGTGAACAGCGCGACCGCACCGGCGGCGATGACGGGCTGCCTGCGCCGGAGCACCAGGCTCAACCCCGCGGCGGCCACCAGCCCGAGGCCTGCGGCGTCCAGCGGCCGGAGCGCGGTGCCCGACCACCGGTTCGCCATCGTGGTGCCCACCAGCCCGATCAGCGTGATCACGACGGCGAGTGCCACGTCCGCGCTCAACGATCGCAATGCCCGCATGCGGCGAATTCTCGCCGATCCGGCGGCGCGAGGAGTCGGCTCGGGAGCGAACATCCGCCTACTCCTCTCGACGTACCCGGTTCTCGACCAAGGTACCGCCGTGGAGAACCTAGTCCGATGTGGACGACTCAGCGGTTGCCGTACGGGAAGTCCGGTGCGCGGCGTTCCAGGAAGGCGGCGATGCCTTCGGCGCTCTCCCCGGTTTCGGCCGAGGTCCGCTGCCAGTGCTCAGCCCGCTCGTCGAGCGGTGAACCGCGGTGGGCCAGGTCGACCAGCTCCTTGGAAGCGCGGACGGTGAGTTGCGAGCGGGAGGAGATGGTCGTGGCCAGCTCGCTGACGCGGGCCTGCGGGTCGTCGACGACCTCGTCCACCAAGCGCATCCGCAGGGCGTGCTCGGCGTCGAAGAAGTCGGCTGAGAACAGCAGCAGCTTCGCAGCCGACGGCCCGACCAGCTCGGTGAGCCGGGCGATGCTCGACCGCGGGTAGACGATGCCGAGCTTGGCGGGCGTGATGCCGAACGTCGCCGAATCCGCCGCGATCCGGATGTCGCAGGCAGCGGCCAGCTGGCAGCCACCGCCGATGCACAACCCGTTGATCAGCGCGATGGTGGGCAGCGGGAAGTCGACCAGGGCGCGCTCGGCGGCCACCGTCGGGTTCTCCGCCGCGCCCTCGATCGCGTGCAGCTCCGAGATGTCCGCCCCTGCGCAGAACGTGCCGCCGGCACCGGTGAGCACCACGACGCGTGCCGCGGGATCGACGGCGGCCGCGCACAGCAGCTCCGGGAGCTGCCGCCACATGCTCTCGGTCATCGCGTTGCGCCGGTCCGGGTTGTCGATCGTGATCCACGCGGTGTGCCCGACGACGTCCAGGTCCAGCCTGCCCTTGGCGTTGCTCATCGACTAGTCCGCTTCCCTCGCTCGTGGGCACGTGCCGCGCCGGGTGAGATCGTGGATCTCATCCTCGCCGAACAGCCCGCCCGGGATCGAGGCTATGTGCTCGACCCAACCCGGTGCCTCCGGCGGGCGGCGACTATTTCGGGGTGAGCGCGACAGCTGCTTCGGAGATCGTTTCGAGCACCACGGGCGAGGGCTCGCCGCTGGTGGGTTCGGTCTCGGCGAGCACGACCACCTTCCCGCTGACCTTCGAGTCGTAGTGCTCCCCGGTGAACGGGACGTTCTCGACCAGCGGGCGGATGTCGCCGGTGCCGTGCTCGTCGATGAGCCGGCGGAGCTCGCGGGCGTCCGAAGTGCTGCGCATCCGGACTTTGGAGACCAGCACCGACACGGTGTTGCCGTTGTCGTCGGTGAGCGGGAACTGGACGCGGTGCAGATCGGCGCACGGGGTGCGGGCGAAGAACTCCTGCACCTGGCCGAAGGAGAACGCCCAGCACTCGACGGCGCTTTTGGCCTGCTCACGGCCTTGGCGCAGCTTCAACTGCCGCCACGCCTGCTGGGGTTTTCCCTGCCGGGCGGTCTTCTGCGCTTTGGTGAGGTTCGACTGGATGTTGCGCACGACGGCGGATTCGGCGGCGGAGAGCGCGGAGCTCCCGGTGGAACCGCCGAGCACGCCGGTCCCGATGCCCCCTGACGCGGAGAGCGCGACTGCCGTTCCGGCGGCAGCCACGGCGACTCCGCCGCGTCCCTTGGCTTTGTGGATCGGATACGTCTTGCCGTTCTTATTCGTCCGGAACCCGATGGGCGGCATTCCGCTCCTCTCGCCTTCGGTCGTCTGCGGTCGGCAGTGTCCGAAATGCGCCTCCGGGCAGTCGCGCGTTCGTTCGCTCGTGACCGGTTCGGAGCAGCGGATTCACCTGGTCGAACCAGTGGTCGATAGCCGTTGCGACGTTCGGGGGTTACCGGGAGGGGGCGGCGTTGGTCGTGCCGGGTGGCTTCGAACGGCGCTCGGTGGTTACGGAGCGAGTTCTCGTGGTGGCGCTCAGTGGATCGTTCGGCCTGGACCGGGGGTATTCGGCCACCCGATCGTGCAAACCTGGCGCAGAGTGGCGAGGATCAGGGGTGAGCCGATCGGAAAGACAGGAGCGGACATGGACGAGGTGACCAACCGTCGCCTGACGGAGGTGCGTTCGTTGGCCGAGGAACTCAACCCCGAGGACATCGAAGCGGAGATCGGTCGCGCGCGGATCGAGGCGTACCAGGCGGGCATGCGGTTCGCCGCCGACTACGTCGAGCACGGCCCCACGCGCGAGGAACGTCCGAACATCCCGCTCCCGCGCGTGTGAGCCGTCCTCGCTCAGCCTCTCGGTCCGCGCAGGGCTTCGTGCGCGGACCGGGAGGCGCGCAGACCGCTCTCGACCGCGCCGTCGATGAAACCGGCCCATCCGGTGGCGAGGTCCGAGCCCGCGAAGCGGACCGCGCCGTGCGGCTCCTGCAGGGCGGCCAGGTACTTGGTCAGCTGGCCCGGTCGCTGCATCGGCCAGGTCTCCCGGGAGAACTCGTCGGCCATCCAGTTGTGGCCGGCGACGTCGACCACTTCCAGGTCGTCGCGCCACGCCCGCAACGCGCGAGTGACCCCCTCGACGTCGTCGGGGGCGAGATCGGCGGCGCGGGTGCCGAAGGCGACCAGCAGGGTGTCGCCCTCCACCGCGTATTCGGGGTGGACGAAGGTCAGGTCGTGGTCGTCCGGCGCGTAGCCGGTGAACGGCGCGACCTCGCCGCGCACCCGGATCCACGTCTTCAGCCCCTGCGACGCGGTGCGCTCGGCGCTGGCGGCCAGTTTGGCGGCAGGTAGTGCGGGCTCGAAGTCGATGCTGCTGAGCACGTTGAGCGGCAGCGTGCAGATCACCTGCCGTGCCGTGATGCGGCTGCCGTCAGCGGTGGTGACGGTGGCACGGCCGGAGTCCTGCGAGATGCTCGTGACCGCTGTGCCGAGGCGGAGTTCGGCGTTGCTGTCGGCGGCGATCGCTCCGATCAGCGCCCCGGTGCCCTCGACGAGCCGGTAGCCGGAGGTCGCCTGGTGGAGCAGGGGCCAGTTGCCGGAAGCGGCCGAGCACCAGCGCATCGCCTGGGTGAGCCCGGAGACCGCGGCCGGGCCGTTGAAGTGCTCGGCCCACACACCGGTGGTCACCTCGCGCTCGGCGGGATCGAGGTCGATCTTGGCGAAGTAGTCGGCGACCGAGAGGTGGTCGATCTGGTCGAGGTCGGCGCGGTGCAGCGGCTCGTAGGGGAGCGGGAACCACTCGCGGCTCTCGCGCGCCAGCCGGTCCATGCCGCGCGAGATCAGCGCGTCGAACTCCTCCGGACTGCTCTCGTGCCTGGTGCCGCCGGCGATCCAGTGGACCGCCTGCGAGGCCGGACTCGGCTCGACGCGCTGGCCGTACCGGGTGACTTCGGTCCAGACGTGCGGCTGCAGCCAGTGCACCCAGGTGCCGCCCATCTCCAGGCGCCGGCCCAGGCGCTCATCGGTCCAGGTCCGCCCGCCGATGCGGTCCCGCGCTTCGAGCACGGCGACCGAGTGCCCCCGCAGGGACAGCTCGCGGGCTGCGACGAGACCGGCGAATCCGGCACCGATGACCACGACGTCGTAGGAATCCATGCGCACTCCCCGCATTCCGGGATTGGTCCGAAGCGCATTCTGTTCGGTCGTCGGCGGTGCCCCTATCCGCCGATCGAGCGGTGGGGTCCGCGGAGTGTTCGCGTCCTATGTGGACTGGTGGCACCGGTCCGGTGCGGAGCGGTACACTGCCGGTCCCGCGGATGGGGTGCGGGGTTCGTGGTGAAAGTTGGGAACTGGTTGATGGTTACCGGCAAGGTCGTTCGGTTCGACGAGGTTCGCGGGTACGGGTTCGTGGCCCCCGAGGTGGGCGGCGAGGACGTGTTCATCCACGTCAACGATCTGACCTTCGACAAGCGGCTGGTCGCTCCGGGGGTGGTCGTGGAGTTCGACCTGGAGGAGAGCGACCGCGGCCCGAAGGCGTCGAACGTGCGCATCGTGCGGCAGGTGCCGGCGCAGGCGGGGGAGGGCGGAGCTCCGGCGCCCGATGAGGAGCTCTTCGACGTGCTCTCGGCCAAGGAGTTCCACGAGCTGATCACCGAGTCGTTGCTCGGCGCCGCGCCGACCATGACGGCTGAGCAGATCCTGCAGGTGCGGCAGAAGCTCACCCAGGTCGCCGTGCGGCACGGCTGGGTCGAGGCCTAGCCGGCATCCGCGCGCCCGGCACGCGGATGCCGGCCGCCGTCAGTCCTCGTCCGGCTTGGCGTGGTCGGGCACGCCCGGGTGCGGATCGCGGGACAGGTCGATCAGCGGGTGCACGTCGGCGCCTTCCGGCGCGGCGTGGCGGTGCCTGCCCGACTCGGCGTCGCCGGACGTCGGGCGCTCGGATTCGGTGCTCAAGGTGCTTCCTCCGTGGACCGGTGTTGCGCGATGCCGGTCGGCGATCGCTGGTCGACATCAGCATGCCAACCGCGTTCCGCGCGCGCCGGGAGGGCTGGTCGAGACCCGCATCACACCCGGTCTCGGCGGTACCCCTGGCCGGTACTACCGTCCAGCGCGGCGCCGACCGCGAGTTGACCACCATACCCCCCTAGGGTATAAATTCGGGTGTGGAGGCGCGCAGGTGGCGCGCGGAGCGTGGAGAGGTGACGCAGATGAGCGAGACGACCTACACCGTGACCGGCATGACCTGCCAGCACTGCGTGCTCTCGGTGACCGAGGAGGTCGGCGAGATCGACGGCGTGACAGGTGTTCAGGTCGACCTGCCGACCGGGGTCGTCACCGTCACCAGCGACCAGGAGATCGGTGCGGACCAGGTGCGCGCCGCGGTGGAAGAGGCCGGATACCAGCTGGCCTCGTGACCCGCGGCCGCTGCTCGTGAGGATGTGACTAGGCGGAGATGACCGACGTGCACGACACCAGCCCTGTCGCCGGGCAGCAGGTCGAACTCGAGATCGGCGGGATGACCTGCGCTTCTTGCGCGGCGCGGATCGAGCGCAAGCTGAACAAGCTCGACGGTGTCGCGGCGACCGTCAACTACGCGACCGAGAAGGCCAAGGTCAACGCTCCGGAGGGGCTCGACCCGCAGCGGCTGGTCGAGGTCGTCGAGGCCGCCGGCTACAGCGCCACCCTGCCCGTGCCGGAGGAGCCGGAGGCCGAGGAGGAAGACGATCCGACGCGGTCGTTGCGGCAGCGGCTTGTGGTGTCGGCGGTGCTGTCGGTGCCGGTGATCGCGTTGGCGATGGTTCCGGCGTTGCAGTTCACCTACTGGCAGTGGATCTCGCTCGTGCTGGCGGCGCCGGTGGTGTTGTGGGGGGCTTTGCCGTTCCACCAGGCCGCGTGGGCGAACGTGCGGCATGGTGCGGCCACGATGGACACCTTGGTCTCGATGGGGACCTTGGCGGCGTTCTCGTGGTCGGTGTACGCGTTGTTGTTCGGTTCTGCTGGTGTGCCGGGGATGACGCATCCGTTCGAGTTGACGATCGGGCGGATGAGTGGTGATGGGTCGATTTATCTCGAGGTTGCTGCTGGGGTGACGACGTTCATCTTGGCGGGGCGGTATTTCGAGGCTCGGTCGAAGCGTCGTGCTGGTGCGGCGTTGCGGGCGTTGTTGGAGTTGGGTGCCAAGGACGTCGCGGTGCTGCGCGACGGCCGTGAAGAACGGATCCCCACCTCGGAACTCGCCGTGGGCGACCGGTTCGTGGTCCGGCCCGGGGAGAAGATCGCCACTGACGGTGTGATCGAGGAGGGCAGTTCGGCCGTCGATG
>NZ_JBEOVY010000249.1:0-11734 GCF_040295745.1 Saccharopolyspora sp. NPDC002686 | reverse complement strand
CCCGGCGGTCGCCGTGCGGTGGTGGGCGGTGTGCAGCCGGGCCCGGCCCCGTGTGCCCGGTGGGGGGCTTTCGCACCACAATGGGCTCCCGGGACTCGACCAGCAGAACCGCTACACCGGGTTCAGCTTCGGGTTGCCGTCTTCGACGACGAACGACTTCGCCGTCTCCGCCGGGGCGTCCTTCTCGGTCACCTTCGCGAGCACGCGGTGGTCCGCGCGCAGCTCGCCCTCGGTGAACTTCGTGCGCACGTAACCCCGCCGGTCGGCGTAGAACTTCACGTGCGGGTTCTCCTTCAGCACGTCCTCGTTGCCGCCGCCCTCGCCGTCCCCGCCGCTGGTCACCGAGGTCGTGACGAACTCGGTGCCGACGGCGGGGGAGTCCGGGTCGTCGTGGGTGCGCTTGATCTCGGCGGCCCAGTGCCGGTGCACGTCACCGGTGAGCACGACGCCGTTGCGGACCGCGCTGTCGGCCATCGCGGTGGCGATCCGGTCGCGGTTGGCCACGTAGCCGTCCCAGGAGTCCATGCTGTACTTCTCGCCGTCGCCCGGGGTGCGGTCGAGCTTGGAGAAGAACACCTGCTGGCCCAGCACGTCCCAGCGCGCGGTCGTCTTCTGGAACCCGTCGAGGACCCACTTCTCCTGCTCCTCGCCGGTGAGCGACCGCTTCGGGTCCTCGCGCTCGGTGCAGCCGGACTGCCAGCCGTCGCCGCAGGCCTGGTCGTCGCGGTACTGGCGGGTGTCGAGCATGTGGAAGTTGACCAGCGAACCCCACTGGAGCCGCCGGTAGAGCTGCAGGTCGATGCCCGAGGGCTTCGCGGTGCTGCGCAGCGGCATGTTCTCGTAGTAGGCCCGGAAAGCGGCTTTCCGCCGGTCGAGGAACCCGTCGTCGGGCTTCTGCGGCGTCTCGTCGGCCCAGTTGTTCTGCACCTCGTGGTCGTCGAAGACCACCACCCACGGCGCGGTCGCGTGCGCCAGCTGCAGGTCCGCGTCGGTCTTGTACTGGGCGTAGCGCTGCCGGTAGTTGGCCAGGGTGCGGGTTTCCGGCCCCACCACCTCCCGCACGTCGCCGTCCTTGGCGGCGTACTCGTACTGGTAGTCGCCGAGGTGCAGGATCAGGTGCGGGTCGTCCTCGGCCATCCGGCGGTAGGCGGTGAAGTAGCCCTCGCCGTAGTGCGCGCAGGAGGCGAAGCACATGGTCAGCTCGCTGAGCGCATCCGGTGCCGGGGTGGTGCGGGTGCGGCCGACCGGCGAGATCTCGCCTTCGGCGCGGAAGCGGTAGAAGTACTCGGCGCCGGGCTGCAGGCCTTCCAGCTCGACGTGCACGCTGTGCGCGTACTCCGGGGCGGCGTCGGTCTCGCCGCTCTGCACGATCTTGGTGAACTTCTCGTCCTCGGCGACTTCCCACTGCACCGGCACGACCTTGTCCGGCATGCCGCCGTGGCCGTCGTCGGCGGTCGGCTTCGGGGCGAGCCGCGTCCACAGCACGACCCCGTCGGGCATCGGGTCACCGGAGGCGACGCCGAGGGTGAACGGATCGGCGAGGCGGGGGAGGCCCGCGCCGGGCGAGGAGAGGGCGTTGGCGAGCGCGGAACTGCCGAGCGCGGTGGCCCCGAGCGCTGCCGCACCACCGAGGAGCACGGCGCGCCGGCTGACCCGGCTGGATAACGGGACGGGGGATTCGTTCATCACTGGTCCTCCAAGAACGTTTCCGGCGTTCGGTCGCCGGAAACTACCGGACTGTGATGAGGTCCACGTGAATTTCTGACAAGACTGCCCCGTTCAGCCCAACCGGCTCAGCGTCGCTCGCGCGGCGACGCTGCTGCGATCGGGGAACTGCTGCTCGAAGTCGGATTCTCCGCCGTTGCCCGATGCGGCCGGCTCGGTGCACGAGAAGCGGCCACATCGGGACGGCCGGAGGTGATGATCAGGAACGTCGGGTTTTCAGCGCGGCCGGCTGGTCGGCTTCATTTCGGGCGCCAACCGGCTCGGGTCGGCGGGCCGGGTGGGCCGGGCGGTCGCGCGGGTCGGGGGCGACGTTCCCACGGCCGGTTCGCTGGCTTGGAGAGGGCTGGCATGCCTGGCAACTTAGGGCACACAACGCCACTTCCGTGCACCGCCTCCGGGATTGGTGAGGTTTCCCGCATGTCGATCTACCTGCGAAGATCACGCAGCGTAGATCATCTGTCACGACGTCCCAGGTGACGGCGCCGGAAGCCGCCGGAGTAGCGGTGCGAACCGGGACGAGCACGCCGGGTGGTCGCCCCGGTCCGCGGTTCGGGCATCGCGCCGACCTGCCGCTGAGGGGGTGCTGCGACACTCCGGCGAACGGGGGATGCGGGTGGTTGTTGAGCGTTGGCACTCTCGTCGGTAGAGTGCTAGCAGAACGGCGCCGCAGCGCCCCGGCACCCGCGACGGCGGGGAGCCACGGAGCCGTCTTAACCCAGACAACGCTTCGAAGGCCCCAGAAGGTGGAGGTCACACCGTGGCGAGCATCAAGCCGCTTGAGGACAAGATCGTCGTCCAGGCGAGCGAGGCCGAGACGACGACTGCGTCCGGCATCGTGATCCCGGACACCGCCAAGGAGAAGCCCCAGGAGGGCAAGGTTCTGGCCGTCGGCCCGGGTCGCGTGGACGACAAGGGAAACCGCATCCCCGTGGATGTCAAGGAGGGTGACGTCGTCATCTACTCCAAGTACGGCGGCACCGAGGTCAAGTACAACGGCGAGGAGTACCTGATCCTCTCCGCCCGCGACGTGCTGGCCGTCGTCAACTGACGCACCCACGCGCGAAGCAGTAGCCGCCCCGGCGGTCCCGACCGCGGGACCCCGGGGCGGTCCCATGTCCGGGGTGCGATGCCTCGGGACGTGGAAAGACCAGATCAGGCACCTGTGAAGGGCTGTTGCAATCATGGCTAAGCAGATCACCTTCGACGAGCAGGCCCGGCGCGCGCTGGAGAGCGGCGTCAACCAGCTCGCCGACGCGGTGAAGGTCACCCTCGGACCCCGCGGCCGGCACGTCGTGCTGGACAAGCAGTTCGGCGGACCGCAGATCACCAACGACGGCGTGACCATCGCCCGCGAGATCGACCTGAGCGACCCGTTCGAGAACCTGGGCGCCCAGCTCGCCAAGAACGTCGCCACCAAGACCAACGACGTCGCGGGCGACGGCACCACCACCGCGACCGTGCTCGCCCAGTCGCTGGTCCGCGAGGGCCTGCGCAACCTGGCCGCGGGCGCGAACCCGACGGCGCTGAACGCCGGTGTGCAGAAGGCCACCGACGCCGTGGTGGAGGCCCTCAAGGGCAAGGCCACCCCGGTCAAGGGCCGCGACAACATCGCGCAGATCGCCACCGTGTCCTCCCGCGACGAGTCGATCGGCGCGCTGATCGGCGAGGCGATGGAGAAGGTCGGCGAGGACGGCGTGATCAGCATCGAGGAGTCCTCGACGCTGGCCACCGAGCTGGAGATCACCGAGGGCCTGCAGTTCGACAAGGGCTTCATCTCCCCGCACTTCGTCACCGACGCGGAGCGCCAGGAGGTCGTGCAGGAGGACGCCCAGATCCTGCTGCACCGGGACAAGATCTCCAACCTGCAGGACCTGCTGCCGCTGCTCGAGAAGATCGCGCAGAACGGCAAGCCGCTGCTGATCATCGCCGAGGACGTCGAGGGCGAGGCGCTGTCCACCCTGGCGGTCAACGCGCTGCGCAAGACCCTCAAGGTCGTCGCGGTCAAGGCGCCGTTCTTCGGCGACCGCCGCAAGGCGTTCCTGGACGACCTGGCGGTCGCCACCGGCGCCCAGGTCATCGCGCCCGAGGTCGGGCTGAAGCTGGCCGAGGCCGGTCCGGAGGTGCTGGGCTCCGCCCGCCGCGTCACCGTGACCAAGGACACCACGACCATCGTGGACGGCCGCGGCAGCGCCGAGGACGTCAAGGACCGGGTGGACCAGATCCGCAAGGAGATCGAGGCCACCGACTCCGACTGGGACCGCGAGAAGCTGCAGGAGCGCCTGGCCAAGCTGGGCGGCGGCGTCGCGGTGATCAAGGTCGGCGCGGCCACCGAGACCGAGCTCAAGGAGCGCAAGTCCCGCATCGAGGACGCGGTCGCCGCCGCCAAGGCCGCGGCCGAGGAGGGCAGCGTGCCCGGCGGTGGGTCCAGCCTGATCCACGCCGCCAAGGTGCTGTCCGACGACCTCGGGCTCTCCGGTGACGAGGCCACCGGCGTGCAGCTGGTGCGCCGCGCGCTGGAGGCGCCGCTGTACTGGATCGCCAGCAACGCGGGCCAGGAAGGCGCCGTCGTGGTGGCCAAGGTCCGCGACCTCGACTGGGGCTCGGGCTACAACGCCGCCACCGACGAGTTCGGCGACCTGGTCCAGTCGGGCATCGTGGACCCGCTGAAGGTGACCCGCTCCGCGGTCGCCAACGCGGCCTCCATCGCCCGCATGGTCATCACCACCGAGAGCGCGGTCGTGGAGAAGCCCGAGGAAGAGGCCCCCGAGGCCGCCGGTCACGGGCACGGCCACGGCCACGGTCACTGACCTGACGAGTTCCGCGGTGCGGGTCGGCTGAACGACCCGGCCCGCACCACAAGAACGCCAAGAGATCGGGGCGGCACCCAGCGCGGGTGCCGCCCCGATCTCCGTGTTCCGCTCCGCCCGGAGCCGAATGACGCCCCTCGTGGTCATTCGACTCCGGCGACCGGGGCTCCGACCGCCCCGATCAGCACAAGCGGGTCAGCTGGCCGCGACCGCCAGCTGCTGGCGCTTGCGCGCTTTGATGATCACTTCTCGCTCCGACTCCGACAGCCCGCCCCAGATGCCGTACGGCTCCTGCACAGCCAACGCGTGGGCGCGGCATTGAGCGATCACCGGGCAGTGCTGGCACACCTCTTTTGCCTTCGCCTCGCGCCGAGCTCGCGCCGGACCCCGCTCGCCGTCCGGATGAAAGAAGTACGCGCTGTCCATGCCTCGACAAGAACCTCGTATCTGCCAATCCCAGATATCGGCGTTCGGTCCTGGAAGACGTCGAGTGTCTGCCATTGCGACAACCACCTCCCACCGGTGGATCCCCTCCCTGCTGCGACGGGCCCGCCGCAGCCTCGCATGATCCGACCGTAGAACCGCGCCAAAACTTGTTCAACCCTTATCGCGCCAAAACTTGTTCATCATTGGAGTGATCTTTCGGCAGCGTGATCGAGAACCGACCGGCTTGCCCCGAACGGGCGGGAACCGGAATATGTCCGCGTGACGACGCGGCCGGAACCATCTCCAGGGGAGGACACCCCCGTCCCGATCGACGATTCGGGGCGACCGGCCACCTCGGACGGCGCCGGAGCGGACGACGAACCACGGCTCAGCGTCGCGGCGGTGGCCCGTCGCCTCGGCGTCGCACCCGCAACTCTGCGCACGTGGGACCGCCGCTACGGCTTGGGCCCCAGCGACCACACCAGTGGCCGGCACCGCCGCTACGGACCCGCCGACATCGCGCGGCTCGAGCAGATGCAGCGCGCTCTGCTGCGCGGCGCTTCGCCGATGGAGGCCGCCCGGTACGCGCGCACGGTCGCCGCTCCGCCGCCGCAGCGCTCGCTGGAGGTCGCGGAGCAGCCCGAGGATGCCGGCAGTGGCCCCGTGCTCCTGTCCGGTGTTCTGGACGGCGGCAACGACCTCAAGCTGGTCGGCGGCTCCAACACCGGTGGCCGGGGCCTGAAGCTCACCGGCGCCGGCCCCGAGGCCCGAGGGCTGGGGCGGGCGGCGCTCGCGCTGGACTCCTGGTCCGTGCAGCGGCTGCTGATCGAGGCGATGAACGCCGACGGCGTCGTCGCCGTGTGGCAGAACATGCTGCAGCCGGTCCTGCGCGCGGTCAGCGAACGCCGCCAGCGGTCCGGATCCGGCATCGAAGTGCTCCAGCTGCTGGTCGACTGCGCTTCCACGGCGCTGCGCTCGGTGATCGCCACCGCCCCGGCGCCGCTCAACCCGCGTCCAGTGGTGCTCGCCCCGGCGCCCGGCGAGGCCCAGGAGCTCGAGCTCGTGGCGCTCGCCGCCGCGCTGGCCGCCAACCGCGTCGGCCACCGCCTGTTCGGTGCTTCGCTGCCCCGCGAGGGCCTGGCGGCCGCTGTGCGGCGCTCAGCACCCGCCGCCGTCGTCCTGTGGGCCGACCAGTCGCACTACGCCTCTCCGCGGGTCCTGGAGGACATCCCGATCACCCGGCAGCGGGCTCGTGCGTTCGTGGCGGGCGCCGGGTGGTCGCCGGAGGCGCTGCCCTCGCACGCGGAACTGCTCGGCTCGTTGGAGACGGCTGTGGCGCGTGTTTCGGAGACCGTTCTGGGCTGAGTTGAGGCTCATGTGACACAAGTCACACCGATCGGATGAGGGCGCGTTCTGGGGTTCCTGCGGACGGGCGAAATTTCGGCCACAACGATCAGCAATCGGGTGAATACTGCAGGTATGACGGGTGACGGGCGACTGCACGGGGTAGTCGCCGTCCGCCTTGCTCCGATCCGGTGAACCCCGCTCGGATGGGTTGATTGCGAAATTTCTTGACGGATTAAGCACCGGATCGTGTCAAGGTTTTGGCCCCTGCGTCCGATAGGGGAGGTGGAACGTCACTCGCCTGCAGGAAAGGAGTTCCCGTGACGACGGTCCTGATCTGCGATGACCGACGTAGCGTCCGGGAAGGGCTCACTCGTGTGATGTCTGCTGTCCCCGGAGTGAGTCGAATAGATTGCGTCGCGCATGGTGACGAGTTGCTGGCCCGCTTCTCGCGGCAGGCCGTGGACGTCGTGCTGGTCGGTACCCAGCGCGCCGTCCCGAACGGTGTCGAGGCGACTCGACGGCTCGTCTCGGCGCACCCGCAAGCCAACGTGATCGTCTTCGGTGCACCGGACGACGCGGCGAGCATCGCCGCGGCGATCGCCGGTGGGGCCCGCGGATACCTCCGCTGGGACGCCTCGAGGCCGGAGCTGGTCGCTGCGCTGGCGCACACGCTGGCGAGCACTTCGGTGCCCGCTCCCCGGCAACCGTCCGACCCCGGTGTCCAGCTGACGGAGCGCGAGCTCCAGGTGCTGCGGGGCATGAGCCAGGGCAAGAGCAACGGCCAGATCGGCCGCGAGCTCTACCTGTCGGAGGACACCGTCAAGACCCACGCGCGCCGGCTGTTCCGCAAGCTCGGCGTCCGCGACCGCGCGCAGGCCGTGGCGCACGGCTTCCGCCGCGGCCTCGTCGCTTGATCCGTTAGATCGCCGGTGCATCGGCGGGCGACCCGAATGGCCGCCGGTGTTCGACGATGTTGGCCTCGCGCGAGCTGACGTTACGGAAGTGAGTGTGGCTCGCGTCACCGTCCAGTTGTCCGGAACCGCGCCCGGACGGGCGGAGTGACGCGAGCCATAGTCCTGCCGGAGTCGGCCGATAGCGGGCCGAACGGCGATAGGCGGCAAATCGGTTGAACACCGCGAAATGCCGCCGGATCTCTTCGCCCGTTCTCCCCGGAACTCATCGCCCGTTCCGGGGAAGATCTCGATGACCAGGTGAAACGCCATTTCGTGAGGCGTCTGGTAGATGTGGACGGGTGACTACGCCCGCCCTTGATCTCGACTCCCTGTTCATCGAGCACTCCTCTGCCGGTACGGTGAGCTCGGCGCGGCGTGCGGTGCACGCGAAGTCCGCCGGGCAAATCCGAGTCGCTTGAACGCGTAACACCAGGGCTGCTGTCTGCGATGACCAACGTGGGGGACGGGCTGGACGCTCTTGTAAGCGCCGCCGTCGACGGCGATCGTCAGTCGATCGAGCGCTTGCTAGCCGAAATCCGTCCTTTGGTGGTGCGGTACTGCCGCGCCAGAGTCGGACGAAACGAGAGGTCGTTCGCTTCGGCGGACGACGTGGCCCAAGAGGTGTGTCTCGCGGTGCTCACCGCGTTGCCCTCCTACAAGGACCAGGGTCGTCCTTTTCTGGCGTTCGTGTACGGCATCGCCGCGCACAAGGTGGCTGATGCGCACCGAGCGTTGGCCCGCAACCGCTCCGAACCCGTGGCGGACGTTCCGGACACCCCGGAGTCCGAAGCCGGTCCGGAGCAGCGGGCGATGCAAGGTGAGCTCTCGGGCAGGATGGCGCAACTACTTCGCGTCCTCCCGGCCAAGCAGCGGGAAATCCTGCTGCTCCGGGTGGTCGTCGGGTTGTCGGCGGAGGAAACCGCCGAAGCGGTCGGTTCTACGCCGGGCGCAGTACGCGTGGCTCAACACCGCGCGTTGGCCCGGCTGCGAAAGACGCTGTCCGCGGAGGAGGTGGTCTGAATGGCTGAGCGGAAGGGGCCCGAGGGGGAGCAGGCAGGACGCGACCCGATCGAGTCCGGCCAGCACGAAGACCGTTCGACCCGGGCGGACGAGCGGGACGTGGCTCCCGCCGAGGAGCCCGCAGACGAGGGAACGGAACTGATCGACAACCATCGGGATTCCGACTCGGGCGAGTCCGAAACCTCCCGCAGCGACGCTGACGCGGACGGCGCCGCGGTGCTCGCCTTCCGCCAGCGCGCGGAAGACGGGGACGACGCAGGCGACTCCGGTGAGCTGGTCGACCACGACGACCTGGACGAGCCGATCGACCTGGCAGCGCTGCAGGACGACGACGCACTGCTGGACGCGCTCGGCGGGACCAACCCCGACGTGGCGGTCCCGGCGGAGGGCGAACGTCCCAGCCTGGAAGCACTGCTGGTGGCCTGGCGGCAGGACGTCGACTCCTCGCCGATCGGCGATCTGGTCGACGTGGAGACCGCTGCCACCGCGATCTCGGAGGGCACGCGCCCGCGCCGGCGGCTCAAGCGGCGGCACCTGGTGCCGGTCGCGACCGCGGCCGCGGTGCTGATGATCGGCTTCACCGGTGTCGGCGTGGCAGCTCGTGACGCGCAGCCCGGCGACATGCTGTGGGGCGTCGCGCAGGTCCTCTACTCCGACCACACCCGCGCGGTGGTGGCCGCGAGTTCGGCGCGCGAAGACCTCAACAGCGCGGAGAGCGCGATCGAGCGCGGCAACCGCTACGAGGCCCAGGCCGCGCTGCAGGCCGCGCAGCAGCAGATGCGCGGTGTCGACGACGAGCACGGTTTATCGGACCTGCGCGCCGCGCACGCTTCGCTGACCAAGCGGATCGACCAGGGCGGGGAGCCGCCGACCAGCAACGAGACGCTGCCGGTGACGACGCCGCCGAGCTCGACGCAGTCGCCGTCGCAGCCGCCGCCGACCGAACCGTCGGACAGCTCGTCGCTCCCGCCGACCTCGTCGACCCCGTCGGAGACGACGACCTCGCCCAGCGAGACCAGCGGCAGCTCGGAGACGTCGAGCAGCTGGAACAACGGGCTGTTCCCGCACAACAGCAGCAGCGGCACCAGCAACCCGTGATCGGCTGAACGCAGAAGAGGGGCTCCCGCGGGAGCCCCTCTTCTCGTACGCCTGGAACGCGCCGGTTCAGCGCGTCGTTTCGCTCTCCGTGACGCCGTCCGCGTAGCCGCGGCAGTACTCCCACGTCACGTACTCGCTGGGATTCGGGTCGAAAGCGGGCTCGTGCGGGCGCATCCGGCCGTCGTGCAGCAGCTGCTCGAGGCTGGCCCGCAGCAGCTCCCAGTCGTGGTAGTGGCATTCGCCGCAGTCGGCGCAGTCCACCACGATGCCGCGGATGCCGCGGGGCTCCAGCAGGGCCTGGTAGACGGCGAGGTCGGTCAGATCGGCGAGCAGCTCGGCGCGTTCCTCCTCGCCGAGTGGCGGGCCGTCGTCGGCGTCGTGATCATCACCGAGTGCCATGCTCGGATCTTCCGGGTCGCCCGCGAACGGGTCTGGGGGCATCGGATCGTGCGGCACGGCCCGCACGGTACCGGCTGCGTCCACCTCGTGGGGCTGTCGGGGCGCAGTTGGCCACGCCCGAGACTGCTGCCGGGTGGCGTGGCGCACGACTGCCAGGGCGCACCAACCGCTTCCTGACCTGTGGTCTCTATCATTGGGGGAATCCCCGAAGCCGATGTCGCGTTGTCGTACTCATTCCGTCGACGACGTGGTCGCCGAGGACAATCCAGCCGCATTCTCCGGTTTGTGGACCGTAGCGTGAAGGAAGGCACATCCCTCGCCATGACCAGCGAACTCACTGCACCCGGCCTCCCCTCGAAGTTCGCGACTCTGGGTCTGACCTTCGATGACGTGCTCCTGCTGCCCGACGAGTCGGACGTCATCCCCAGCGGAGTCGACACGTCCACGCAGCTCTCCCGCAACATCCGGCTGCGCATTCCGCTGCTGTCCGCCGCGATGGACACCGTGACCGAGGCGCGGATGGCGATCGCGATGGCCCGCCAGGGCGGCGTCGGCATCCTGCAGCGCAACCTGTCGGTGGAGGAGCAGGCCTCCCAGGTCGAGGTGGTCAAGCGCTCCGAGGCGGGCATGGTCACCGACCCGGTCACCTGTTCCCCGGACGACACGCTCGCCGAGGTGGATGCGCTGTGCGCCCGCTTCCGCATCTCCGGCGTCCCGGTGACCGACCCGGACGGCACGCTGGTCGGCATCATCACCAACCGCGACATGCGCTTCGAGGTCGACTTCACCCGCCGGGTGCGCGAGGTGATGACCCCCGCTCCGCTGATCACCGCGCAAGTCGGCGTCACCGCGGAGGCCGCGCTCGGCCTGCTGCGCCGCAACAAGATCGAGAAGCTGCCGATCGTGGACGGCGCGGGCAAGCTGCGCGGCCTGATCACGGTCAAGGACTTCGTCAAGACCGAGCAGTACCCCGACGCCACCAAGGACCCGGACGGCCGCCTGCTGTGCGGCGCCGCGGTGGGCGTCGGCGCGGACTCGCACGAGCGCGCGATGGCGCTGGTGGACGCCGGTGTCGACGTGCTGATCGTGGACACCGCGCACGGCCACTCCCGCGCCGTGCTGGAGACCGTCGCCACGGTGAAGAAGGAACTGGGCAACTCCGTCGACGTGATCGGCGGCAACGTCGCGACCCGCGCGGGCGCGCAGGCGCTGATCGACGCCGGGGCGGACGCGGTGAAGGTCGGTGTCGGGCCGGGCTCCATCTGCACCACCCGCGTGGTCGCCGGCGTCGGCGTGCCGCAGATCAGCGCGATCTACGAGGCGAGCATGGCCTGCCGCCCGGCGGGCGTGCCGATCATCGGCGACGGCGGCATCCAGTACTCCGGTGACATCGGCAAGGCCATCGCCGCCGGTGCCAGCTCGGTGATGCTGGGCAGCCTGCTGGCGGGCACCGCCGAGGCGCCGGGCGAGCTGGTCCTGGTCAACGGCAAGCAGTTCAAGGTCTACCGGGGCATGGGCTCGCTGGGCGCGATGCAGTCGCGCGGCCAGGGCAAGTCCTACTCCAAGGACCGCTACTTCCAGGACGACGTGCTCTCCGAGGACAAGCTGGTGCCGGAGGGCATTGAGGGCCGGGTGCCGTTCCGCGGTCCGCTGTCGCAGGTCGTGGCGCAGCTCGTCGGCGGTCTCCGCTCGGGCATGGGCTACACCGGCTCGACCACGATCCCGGAGATGCAGGACGCGAAGCTGGTCCGGATCACCGCGGCGGGGCTCAAGGAGAGCCACCCGCACGACATCACGATGACGGTCGAGGCCCCGAACTACACCGGCCGCTGACCGACCCCGACCAGGCCGCCGCACCGGACGGGTGCGGCGCCGAGTTCGCGATCACGCTGCTCCGGGACGCCGGCCGGACCGAACCTGAACTCGCCGACTTGTACCGGAAGGCGCGAGAAGTGGCCG
>NZ_JBEOVY010000248.1:0-11748 GCF_040295745.1 Saccharopolyspora sp. NPDC002686 | reverse complement strand
GTACCGTTCGCACCACCGGCGGCGCAGGGCCACCGGATGGACCGGACCCGGAAGCCTGTGGCGGCTACGCGGGTGGGAGCGCGATCATCCGGTCCACGAAGGTCTCGCCGGGTTTGGTGGTGATCCGCACGACGATCCGGTCCGACAGCACGGTGGTGCCTGCCGTCACGGCCGAGCGGTCGCCGCCGGATTCCCGGATGACCGGGGCGGATTCGCCGGTGATCGCCGATTCGTCGACGGTCGCGATGCCGCGCACCACGTCACCGTCACCGGGGATGACCTCCCCCGCCTCGACCACCACTTCATCGCCGATCCGCAGCGAAGTGCCGGGAACCCGCTCCTCGGCCCCGTCGACCAGCCGCCGCGCGACAGCCTCGGTCTTGGTGCGCCGCAACGATTCCGCCTGCGCCCGGCCGCGCCCTTCGGCGACGGCTTCGGCGAGGTTGGCGAACAGCACGGTGAACCACAGCCACGCGGCCACCGAGATGCCGAACACGCTGGGCTCGAACACCGCGAGAACGGTGGTCAGCACCGAACCCACCCACACCACGAACATGACCGGGTTGGCCAGCTGGTGCTTCGGGTTCAGCTTGCGCAGCGCTTCCGGCAACGAGGTCCACAGCTGCTGCGGGCTGAACGCGCCCGCGCCGAGCTTGCGCGGACCGGTTTCGGCTCGTTCGGTGCGGGGTTCCGCCAAGGTCGTGGTCATGCGAGGGCCTCCGCGATCGGTCCGAGGGCGAGCGCGGGCAGGAAGGTCAGCGCCGCGACGAGGACAACGGTTCCGCCGAGCAGTCCGGCGAACAGCGGGCCGGTGGTGGGCAACGTGCCCGCCGTGGCCGGAACGCGCTGCTGCGCGGCCACCGAACCGGCCAGCATCAGCACCGCGAGGATCGGCACGAACCGGCCGAACAGCATCGCCAGCCCGAGCGCGGCCTGGAAGAAGTCGCTGGTGACGGTGAGCCCGGCGAAGGCGCTGCCGTTGTTGTTGCCGGTGGAGGCGAAGGCGTAGAGGACCTCCGAGAGCCCGTGCGCGCCGGTGTTGGTCATGGCGTCCGATGTGGACGGAAGCGCCAGCGCGGTGCCCGCACCGAGCAGCACCACCGTCGGCATGGCCAGGATCGAGATCGCCGCCGCGGTGACCTCCCGCCGCCCCAGCTTCTTGCCCAGGTACTCCGGGGTCCGCCCGACCATCAGCCCGGCCAGGAACACCGCGATCACGGCCAGCACCAGGATCCCGTACAGCCCGGATCCGACGCCGCCGGGCGCGACCTCGCCGAGCAGCATGTTCAGCATCGGCACCAGACCGCCGAGCCCGGTGAAGCTGTCGTGCATCGAGTTCACTGCTCCGGTGGAGGTACCGGTGGTGGCGACCGCGAACAGGCCGGACAGGAACAGCCCGAACCGCGCCTCCTTGCCCTCCAGCGCGCCGCCGGCGGCCAGCGCGGCCGGGCCGTTCGGGTGGCTCTCGGCCCACCAGACGAGCGCGGTCATCAGCGCCATGATCGAGACCATCACCGCCAGCAGCACCCGGCCCTGGCGGCGGTCGCCGACCATGGTGCCGAAGGTGCGGGTCAGGGCCAGCGGGATCACCAGGATCAGGAAGATCTCCAGCAGGTTGCTGAGGCCACCGGGGTTGGAGAACGGGTGCGCCGAGTTGGCGTTGAGCACCCCGCCGCCGTTGGTGCCGAGCTCCTTGATGGCCTCCTGGCCGGCGATCGGCGCGGTGGCGATGGTGTGCGCCTGCCCGTCCAGCCCGACGACGTGGATGCCGGCGGCCAGGCTCATCGCCGCGCCCAGCGCGATCAGCAGCACGGCCGCGACCGCCGCGATCGGCAGCAGGACGCGGGTGCAGCCGCGGGTGATGTCCACCCAGATGTTGCCGATGCGCCCGGTGCCCGCCGCGGTGAAGCCGCGCACCAGCGCGATCGCCACCGCCATACCGACCGCCGCCGACACGAAGTTCTGCACGGTCAGCCCGGCCATCTGCACCGCGTGCCCGAGCGCCTGCTCCGGCACGTAGGACTGCCAGTTGGTGTTGGTCGCGAAGCTGATCGCGGTGTTGAACGCGACCGCGGGATCCACCGCGCCGCGCCCCAGGCTCAACGGCAGCCACGGCTGCAACCGCTGCAACAGGTACAACAGCGCGACGGACATTGCGGAGAAGCCGAGAACGCCTGCGGCGTAAGTGGTCCAGCGCTGCTGGACGTCGGGTTCGACGCGCACCAGGCGGTACACCGCCCGCTCGACGCGCCAGTGCTCCTCGCTGGTGTAGACGTGCGCGAGGTAGTCACCGAGGGGCCGGTAGACCACCCCGATGGCCAGGACCAGGAGGCCGACCTGGACCAGGCCGACCGTCAGCGAACTCATCAGAACTTCTCCGGCCGGACGAGGGCGACGAACAGATAACCGATCAACAGCAACGCCAACGCGCCCCCGGCGACGTTGGCCAGCAATGCGCTCACAACCGCTCCAAACCGCGCAAGATCAGGGCGAGCACGAGGAACCCGCCGATCAGCACCACGGCGAAGGCCAGATCAGCCACCGCTGCGCACTCCTTCGCATCTCCGGGCCGCCGGGTCGGCGACCGCCCGGACCTAGCGAAGTCCTCGTGGCCGATCAGGTGAAGGCCCCCAGACGGCTCCTTGACGCGGCGGATCAACGCGTTGACGCGTTCTTGATGCACCGGTTTGAACCATTCCGCCCGGTGTGCACGGATCGTGAGTGGGACACTTCACCCCGTGAGTTGGTTTCATCGATGCAACGATCTCGTTAGCCTCGGGAAATAGTTCCGGCACGCGTCCGGGAACCCCCTGAACTGCCCGCACGAAATCCGAACACCGAGAGGAGAACGGGCCATGTGCGGAATCTCCGGCTGGATCGACTTCCAGCGCGACCTCACCCGCGAACAACCCGCGATCGACGCCATGTGCGACACCATGTCCTGCCGGGGCCCCGACGCCCGCGGCACCTGGGTGGCCCCGCACGCCGCGCTCGGCCACCGCCGGCTGGCCATCATCGACCTGCCCGGCGGCACGCAGCCGATGACCTCCCCCGACGGCGACGTCGTGATCGTCTACAGCGGCGAGGCCTACAACTTCACCGAACTGCGCGACGAACTGCGCCGCCGCGGCCACCGCTTCGCCACCGACAGCGACACCGAAGTCGTCCTGCACGGCTACCTGGAGTGGGGCGCGAAGGTCGCCGAGCACCTCAACGGCATGTTCGCCTTCGCCGTCTGGGACAGCCGCACCGAGCAGCTGCTGCTGATCCGCGACCGGATGGGCATCAAGCCGCTGTACTACTACCCGACCGAGCAGGGCGTGCTGTTCGGCTCCGAGCCCAAGGCGATCCTGGCCAACCCCCTGGCGGAGAAGGTCGTCGACGCCGACGGGCTGCGCGAGCTGTTCACCCCGGTCAAAACGCCGCGGCAGGCCGTGTGGGCGGGCATGAGCGAGGTCGAGCCGGGCACGATCCTCACCGTCGACCGCACCGGCCTGCGCGAGCACACCTACTGGCAGCTCGACGCCGTCGAGCACACCGACGACCAGCAGGCCACCGTGCAGCACGTGCGGGAACTGCTGGACGACATCGTCGCGCGGCAGCTGATCTCCGACGTGCCGCGCTGCGTGCTGCTCTCCGGCGGCCTGGACTCCAGCGCCATCACCGCGCTGGCCGGCCTCGAGCTGAGCCGCAGCGGCGAGCAGGTGCGCAGCTTCGCGGTCGACTTCCTCGGCCAGGCCGAGAACTTCGTGCCCGACGACCTGCGCGCCACCCCGGACACGCCCTACGTGCACGACGTTGCCCAGCACGTGGGCTCGAAGCACCAGGACATCGTGCTCTCCCCCGACGCGCTGGCCGACCCGGCGGTGCGCCGGGCCACCGTGCAGGCCCGCGACCTGCCGATGGGCCTGGGCGACATGGACCAGTCGCTGTACCTGCTGTTCAAGGCCATCCGCGAGCACTCCACGGTGGCGCTGTCCGGCGAGTCCGCGGACGAGGTGTTCGGCGGCTACCAGTGGTTCCACGACCCGGAGGTGCGCAAGGCCGACACCTTCCCGTGGCTGGCGGCGGTGCGCGCTCACCGCGACGGCGAGTCGCAGGTGCTGGACCCGCACGTGCAGGACGTGCTGAGCCTCGAGTCCTACGTGGCCGACCGGTACCGCGAATCGCTCGCAGCAGTACCGACCTTGGACGGGGAGAGCGCTTTCGAACGGCGGATGCGGGAGATCAGCTACCTGCACCTGACCCGGTTCGTGCGGATCCTGCTGGACCGCAAGGACCGGATGAGCATGGCGGTCGGCCTGGAGGTCCGGGTGCCGTTCTGCGACCACCGGCTGGTGGAGTACGTGTTCAACGCCCCGTGGGCGCTGAAGAACTTCGACGGCCGGGAGAAGAGCCTGCTGCGCCACGCCACCGCGGACGCGCTGCCGAAGTCGGTGGTGGACCGGGTGAAGAGCCCGTACCCGTCCACACAGGACCCGAAGTACGCGGCGGCCCTGCAGGCCCAGGTGTCGGACCTGGTCGCGGCGGGCAGCGAAGCGCTGTCGCTGATGAACGGCCCGTGGCTGCGCGAAGCGCTGGCCAAGGACCCGGCCACCATCGACACGCCGACCCGCTTCCACTTCGAGCGGGCCCTCGACCTGGCCACCTGGTTCGACATCCACAACCCGACGATCAAGCTCTGATCCCGCCGGGGTGCGCGGGCCCCTCCGCTCACCCCGGACCGGCTCAGGACAGCGGCAGCAGGAGGCGGAAAGTGCTGCCCCCAGCGGGATTCGCGCGGAGCTCGACGCGGCCGTTGTGGGCTTCCGCCAGGGCCGCCGCGATCGCCAGGCCAAGACCCGTGCCGCCCGCCTGCCGGGTACGGCCGTCGTCGACCCGGTAGAAGCGGTCGAAGATCCGGCTCGCGTCCTCCGCCGCGATCCCCGGTCCGCGGTCCGAGACCGACACCACCACGACCGGGCTGCCCACCGGCATCTCCGCCCCCGCGGACGCCGAAGCGCCGCTTTCGACCGCGCCGTACGCCACCTCGACGGTGATCGGCGAACCGGGCGTGCTGTGCAGCAAGGCGTTGCTCACCAGATTCGTCAGCACCTGCCGCAGCCGCGGACCGTCCCCCAGCACCCGCAGCTGCTCCGGTGCGCGGGCGGTGATCTCCCGATCGGGATCGCGCGCCCGCCCGTCCGCGAGGACGTCCTGCACCAGCGGCACCAGGTCGAGCTCGACGAGGTCCACGGTGCGCTCCCGGTCCAGCCGGGCCAGCAGCAGCATGTCCTCGACCAGCCCTCCCATGCGCACCGCCTCGGATTCGATGCGGCGCATCATCATCCGCACGTCCTCCGGTCGGTGCTGGTCGCTGCGCCGGTACAGCTCGGCGAATCCGCGGATCGACGTCAGCGGCGTGCGCAGCTCGTGCGAGGCATCCGCGACGAACCGCCGCAACCGCTGCTCGGACTGCTCCCGCTGCTGCAACGCGTCCACCAGCCGACCGAGCATCGTGTTCAGCGCCGATCCGAGCCGCCCGGTCTCGGTCCGCGGGTCCTGGTCCGGCACGCGCCGATCCAGCTGCCCCGCCGCGATCGCGTCGGCTGTGCGCTCGATCCGGTCCAACGGCCGCAGGCTCAGCCGCACCGTCATCGCGGCGGCCGCCGCCAGCACCACCAGCACGGCCCCGCCCACGACCAGCTCGATGATCACCAGCTGCCCCACCGTCGCCTCCACCCCGGCCAGCGACAGGGCGAGCACGGCGAGGCGACCGTTGGGCAGCGCGACGGTCCGCACCCGCCAGTCCGAACCGCCCGCCCGGTCCGGCACCGTTCCGACCGCGGGCGCGCGTTCCGGGTGCAACACCAGCGGCCCACCGGCATCCCCCTCCGGACTCCCGAGCACCCCACCGACCTGGCCATCGGCCGGATCGAACACCAGCACCCGGAAATCGGTGGGCAGCTCCCCGCGCCCCCGCACGTGCTCCGGGGGGACCCGCATCGGATCCGGCGGCGGCAGCACACCGTGCTCCCACGGTCTGGCCAGTTCCGCCAGCCGGTCGTCGGTGCGGGTGATCAACGACCGGCTCAGCAGAACGGCGCTGGTGGCCCCCATCGCCATCAGCCCGATCACCAGCGCGCTGAGCAGCACGAGCACCAGCCGCCCGCGCAACGTGCTGAAGATCCTCATCTCCGCTCCGGCGGCAACCGCAGCACGTACCCCACCCCTCGGATGGTGTGGATCAGCGCGGGCGACTCCGCGTCGACCTTGCGCCGCAGGTAGCTGATGTAGGACTCGACGATCCGGCTGTCCCCGCCGAACTCGTAGTTCCACACCCGGTCCAGGATCTGCACCTTGCTGACCACCTTCTCCGCGTTGATCAGCAGGTAGCGCAGCAGCTTGAACTCGGTGGGCGAGAGGGCGATCAGCCGCCCACCGCGGCGGACCTCGTAGCTCTCCTCGTCCAGCTCGACGTCGTGGTAGCGCAGCGTCGAGTCGTCGGCCTGCGCGGGCCGCACCCGCCGCAGGATCGCGCGCAACCGCAGCACCACCTCGTCCAGGCTGAACGGCTTGGTGACGTAGTCGTCGCCGCCGGCCGTGAGCCCCGCGATGCGGTCCTCGACGGCGTCCCGCGCGGTCAGGAACAGCACCGGCACCGTGTTGCCGTTCGCGCGCAGCTCGGTGGCTACCGAGAACCCGTCCCGGTCCGGCAGCATCACGTCCAGCACGACGATGTCCGGCCGGAACTCCGCCGCAGCGGCCAGACCATCAGCGCCGGTACCTTCGCCGCGCACCTCGAACCCGCTCAACCGCAACGCGGCGGTGAGCAGTTCCAAGATGTTCGGCTCGTCGTCGACGACCAGCACCCGAGCGGAATCAACCACGGCGACCAGTCTCCCCCGCCAACCTGGGAAGAACCTGGAAGCCCGCTGAGACCGCCCGATGATGTCAACGGCGGGGAGGGCGTCTCGACACCCTCCCCGCCTGCCGCACCCGGTCAGCTCCGGGTCCCGCGCCTCATCGGCACGCGTACAGCTCCAGCCCGCTGCCGGCCGTGCCTCCCCACGCCGCTGGATCGACCGCGGTGCAGTTCTGCTTGACCCACGCATCGCGGTCGCTGCGCGCCCGGCCGCCCTTCATGTCCGCGCCGCCGGGCATCTCCACGCCTTCGGGCATCGCCATGCCACCCGGCAGCGGCATGCCTCCGGGACCGCCTCCGAGCAGCACGAATCCGAGCTGGCCGGACTGCTTCCACTCAGTCAACCGGGCCACCGACGGCGCGTCGTCACCGCCGCTGAACCCGCCCATCCCGATCACGGTCACATCCGAGTTGATGAGGTACGACGAAGCACCCATCGCCCCGCCCTCGACCGCGAGCGGCACCTCGATGCCCCCGGCCTGCGCCTGGACGTAGTCGAGCAGCTTCCGCTGGTCGGCGCTGAGCGAGGCACCGCCCATCTCGCCCATGAGGCGCCGCTGCTTCCCGTCCCCGCCGGGTGGCGGCATCCCGTCGCCGCCCATCCCCGGCGGGCGCATCCGGTCGCCGCCGAATCCGCCCATCATCGACGTTTCCGGCCCGGCCATCGGGTTCACGCCGCCCATCGGGGACTGCCCACCGGCCACGGCGATCGCCGACCACGCCGTCGGCACCAGCAGCATCGAAGCCAACCCCAGCACCAGGCCGGACTTCGCCAGAACCGCACCGCCGCGCCGACCGATCAGCAGCGCGACCAGCGCGACGACGCCCAGCCCCACCGCGGCGTACCCGGCCCAGGCGTGCCAGCTCAGGTCGCGCGCGACGATGACCATCGCCCACGCCGCGGTGATCGCCACACCGATCGGCAGCAGCCACGCCTTGCCGCCCGGTTCGCGGTACCAGCGCCAGAAGCGGACGAGCCCGGCCCCGACCAGCGCGCCGACCGCGGGCGCCAGCATCGTCGTGTAGTAGGGGTGCATGATGCCCTGCGCGAAGCTGAGCATCAGGCCGATGACCAGCAGCCAACCGCCCCACAACACCCAGCCCGCGAGCTGCGCGCGATCCACCGGGCGACGCCGGATGCCGACCACCAGCATCGACACCAGCACCAACCCGCACAGCGGCAGCAACCAGCTGATCTGACCGCCCACCTGCTCGTTGAACAACCGCAGAAGCCCCGCCGAGCCGGAGAAACCGCCGCCGTGGCCACCGGGACCGCCCGGACCACCAGGGCCACCGGCACCGCCGCCATGGCCGCTCTGCCCGAAGATCCGGCCGAACCCGTTGTAGCCGAAGATCAGGTCCAGCGCGGAACCGTCCTCGCTACCCCCGATGAACGGCTTCGGAGAGGGCCACAGAGCGGTCGCCGCCACCCACCAGAACGAGCTCACCAGGAGCACGACGGCCGCCACCCCGAGGTCCAGCAGTCGACGCCCCCACCCGGCCCGGCTGCCCAGCAGGTAGGCGGCGATGAACGCGGGCAGCACCATCCACGCCTGCAGCATCTTGGTCAGGAATCCGCAGCCCACCAAGAACGCGGCCAGCGCGACCCAACCGGTCGCCCGCCGCGTCTCGAACGCCCGCGTCATGGCGTAAGCGGCCGCGATCACGAGCAGAACCAGCAGCGTATCGGGGTTGTTGTCGCGGTTGATGACGACGGTGATCGGCGTCAGCGCCATCACCAGCGCGGCCAGCAGCGCGGCGTGCTCCCCCGCCCAACGCCGAACCGTGCGGTGCAGCAGGAACACCGCCGCGACTCCGGCGACGGCCTGCGGGACGAGCACGGCGAACTGGTTGAACCCGAAGATCTTCACCGAGAGCACCTGCAACCACAGGGCCATCGGCGGCTTGTCCACGGTGACCACGCCGACCGGGTCGAAGGAGCCGAAGAAGAACGCCTCGAAGCTCTCCGACATCGACTTCACGGCCGCCGAGTAGTACGAATTCCCCCACGAACTCCCGATTCCCCACAGGTACAGCAGCGCGGCGATCCCGCAGATCACGGCCAACGCCCACGGCTCCCACCTGCGGGAACGGGACGGGGCCGGAGCGGCGATCGGCTCGGCAACGGCGGTCATGACGCACCTTCCCCGCGCGGCCGGAACACCCAGGACCGCAGCAGCACGAATCGCAGCGCTGTGCCCAGCACCGAGGACACCACGAGAACCAGAACTTCCAGCCACCTCGACGGATCCGCTTGCCAGGCGTTCAGGACGAGCAGCGCACCGGAGGTCACCGCGTAGTACAGCGCGAACACGACGAGTCCTTGCAGGTGCACGCGCCCGGACGAACCCGGCTCCCGCAGGAAGGTGTACCTGCGGTTGGCCTCGGTGTTCCACAGCGTGGTCGCGATCAGCGCGACCAGGTTGGCCAGCAGCGGCGGCCACCAGTTGCGCAGCACCGCGTACAGCACCGCGGTGAGCACAGTGGACACGAGACCGATGGCGCCGAACGAAACCAGCTGCCACAGCAGGCCGTTCTCCCGCTTCGCCAACGCCGCCTGCGGATGTGCCGCGCGCGGCGCCGGCCGCTGCGGCAGACCCGCCACCTTCGCCTGGCCGGTGAACTTCGCCCGCGCGACCCGCACCAACCCGGCGATGTCGTCGAACGCCGTCCGCACCACGTTCACGCGCGTGTCGACGTCCTCGACCCAGTCCACCGGAACTTCGTGCACCCGAAGACCATTGTGCTCGGCGAGGAGCAGGAGTTCGGTGTCGAAGAACCAGGAATCGTCCCGGACCGCGTTCAGCAGCGGCTTGACCACATCGGTCCGCGCCGCCTTGAACCCGCACTGCGCATCGGTGAACCGCGCGCCGTGCGTCCAGCGGACCATCCCGTTGTAGCAGCGCGAGATCAGCTCCCGCTTGCCCCCGCGCACGGTCCGCGCCCCGCTCGCCAACCGCGACCCGACGGCCAGGTCGGAATGTCCGTTGACCAGCGGCGCGACCAGCGGCAGCAGCGCGTCGAGCCCGGTGGACAGGTCGACGTCCATGTAGACCACGACGTCCGCATCGCTGTACCCCCACGCGGTGCGCAACGCCAACCCGCGCCCCTTGCGATCCAGGTGCAGCACCCGAACGCGGTCCATCGCGGCGGCCAGCTCGTGCGCGACGCGCAACGTGGCGTCGCTGCTGGCGTTGTCGACGATCGTGATGGTCCAGGAGAACGGGAATCCAGTGGCCAGGTGCTCGCTGAGCACCTCCAGACACCCCGGCAGCGAATGTTCCTCGTTGTAGACCGGGATCACGACGTCGACCGTCGCGGTCCGGCGCGATGCCCGGCTCTCGACATCGAGCTGCGGCACGGCGCTCATCTCCCACCACCTCTCATCCGGCTTCGGAACCCATCAAGCCGGACAGAGGTGCGAGCACCCTCGACATCACCTGGGAACTACCTGGGAACCCCAGTCGCCATGGTCCAGACCACAGTTTCAATTGAAACTGTGATCCGCAGTGGGTGGGATTTGCAGTTTCAATTGAAACTGTGGTTCCCGCGCACGAAACCGCACGGAGCCCGAATGGTCAGAGGTGGGCGTTCCTCGGTTTGGGTTGGCACACCGGGCAGGTGTAGGAGGAGCGGTTCATGAAGGCGTCGCGCCGGATCGACGCACCGCAGCGCGGGCACGGCCGGTCGAGCTGGCCGTACACCGCCAGCGACCGGTCGAAGTAGCCGGACTCGCCGTTGACGTTGACGTACAGGGCGTCGAACGAGGTGCCACCGGCGTGCAACGCGTCCTGCATGACCTCGGTGACGCCGTCGAACAGCTCGCGGATCTTGGGCCGGGTCAGCGTCGCCGTGGGCCGCGCCCAGTGCAGCTTCGCGCGCCACAGCGCCTCGTCCGCGTAGATGTTGCCGATGCCGGACACCAGGCTCTGGTCGAGCAGCGCCCGCTTGATCCCGGTGCGCCGCGCCCGCAACCGCTCCACCAGCCGGTCCAGGTCGAAGGTGGGCTCCAGCGGATCGGGCGCGATGTGCTCGACCGGTTCGGGCACCGCGACACCGTCCACCTCGACCAGATCGGCGAGGTGCACGCCGCCGAACGTGCGCTGGTCGACGAACCGCAGCTCCGGACCACCGTCGGCGAACCGGAACCGCACCCGCAGGTGCTTCTCGTCCGGGACGTCGGCGGGCTGCACCAGCAGCTGACCGCTCATCCCCAGGTGCACCACCAGCGCCTCGCCGGCGTCCGACGCCGCATCCCCGTCGCCGAGCTCCAGCCACAGGTACTTGCCGCGGCGCCGAGCCGCGCTCAGGACCCGACCGGCCAGGCGCCCGGCGAGATCTTCCGGTCCGGGCACGTGGCGGCGCACCGCTCGGGGATGCAGGACCTCAACGCTGGACACCGTCCGGCCGATCGCGTGTTCGGAGACACCGCGCCGGACGACCTCGACCTCAGGCAACTCGGGCACGAAAACATCTTCGACCACGCCCGCCGCGCAAAAACAGGCGGCCCCGCGAATCGCGGGGCCGCAGAGCCTGTCTTCGATCTTCGAGAGAGCTCAGGCGGAGTTCTCGGTGCCTTCGCCCTTCGGCTCGGAGAGCTGGCGCCAGGCCGCTTCCGCAGCCTTCTGCTCGGCTTCCTTCTTGGTGCGGCCGTCGCCGCGACCGTAGGTCTGCCCGCCGACGGCGACGTAGGCGCTGAACTCCTTGCGGTGGTCCGGCCCCTGCTCCTCCACCCGGTACTCGGGCACGCCGAGGCTGGCCGACGCGGTCAGCTCCTGCAGGCTGGTCTTCCTTCACCAACACCGGCTCCGACGTGCGGGTGATCCCGCAGGAGCTGCGCGAAC
>NZ_JBEOVY010000247.1:0-11762 GCF_040295745.1 Saccharopolyspora sp. NPDC002686 | reverse complement strand
GTCGTAGAGCTGCTGGTAGGCCGAGCCCAGGTCACCGAAGTTGCCGGACTGCTGCGCCGTAGAAGCCCGCTCCGCTCTTGCCGCCCGCGCAGACCGCGTCCGGCTTGCCGTCGCCGTCCGGGTCGTAGTTCGTCGGGCACTTCAGGGCGTCCGCCTGGTTGGCCAGCGCGCCCATCGTCTGCTGGGCGTTCCACTCCGGGTGGCTGCTGCGCAGCAGCGCGACCACGCCGACCGCGTGCGGACCGGCCATCGACGTGCCCTGCATCCAGCCCCAGCCGCCGCCGGGCACGCTGGAGAGCACCCGGCCGTTCTGCGACGGGGTGTCCGGGATCTGGTTCTTGTCACCGCCCGGGGCGGTCACCGTGATGGAACCCAGCCCGTAGTTGGAGTAGTACGACTTCACCGCGTCGGAGCCCACCGCGGACACCGACACCACGCCCGGCAGCTCGCCCGGCAGGACGTGGCAGTCGTTGCCGGTCATGCGGTCCTGCGTCGGGCCGCCGTTGTTCGGGCTGTTGGTGTCGCGGATCGGCTTGGACAGGTCCCAGTTGCTGTTGCCCGCCGACGTCACGGTCACGACGTCCTTGCCGTTGGCGTAGTCGACCGCCCGGCGCACCGCCTCGGCCGCGGCCTTCTGGTCCGGGTCGGAGTCGCACCACAGGTACCAGGGGTCGACGAAGTAGGAGTTGTTGGTGACGTCGATGTCGTTCTCGGCGGCCCAGATGAAACCGCAGATCGCGTACTCGGGGTAGATGAACCCGCCGTCGTCGATCACCCGCACCGACGCCAGCGAGACGTCCGGTGCGACACCGGCGATGCCGACGCCGTTGCGCGCCGCGGCGATGGTGCCCGCCACGTGCGAGCCGTGGGCCTGCGTCTCGTCCTTCGGCTGCCAGGCCTCCTGGCGGGTGTCCGGAACGCCCTCGTTGGCGCAGCTCACCGACTTGGACAGGTCCAGGTTCGGGCTGAGGTCGGGGTGCGTCGGGTCGATGCCGTAGTCCAGCACGCCGACGGTGACGTCCTTGCTGCCCTGGGAGATCGCGTTCGCCTGGTCGGCCTTGATCTGCCGCATGTCCCACTGCTCGGCTTCCAGCGGTTCCTGGTCGGCCTGCGCGGCGAAGGTGGTGGCGCTGGTGGTGCCTTCGAGCGATTCCAGCCGCATCGACTGCGCCGGCGGGAGCTGCTCGGCGAGGTTGCGGCTGTTCCCGGCCTGTTCGACGCCGGGCTGGTTTCGCACGGCGGCGGCGAATCCGGGATCGGTGGAGGTCGCCACCACGACCCCGATCTGCGGCCAGCTCTGCACGACCGCGCCGCCGACCGCGCGGACCGAGTCCTCGGTCTGCCGCAGGCCGTCACCGGTCGGTCCGACCACGACGAAGTGCGCGGGCGCGGCGGTGGTCGCCGGCGCGGGGGCAGCCGCGCTGACGATTCCGGCCGGCACCAACAGGGCCAGCGCGAGCGCGGAACCGGCGATGCGCGCAGTTCTGCCACTCAGTCCTTTGCGTGACACGTGTCCCTCCTATGGAGACAGAGTGTGTGATCCACCCAGGTATCCGTCGGATTCTGCGCCTGTTCTGACGACCCCTGATAGGGCGAAACGGAGTAATTGCCTTGCCGAAAGTGAGCGCTGGGCCACGTCTTCGGCGGCTGCGCGACGCCCCGCATCGGCCATAGAGTCGCCTGGTGTCGGTCGTAGATCTGCAACTCGCCCAGCCGGAGCCCACCCCGAGCGAATCGGCCATGCGCCGAGCTCTCCGCCGAGCCACCGACGGCGTTTCGCTAGACGCCGCCGAAGCCGCCGTGCTGCTGCACGCCCGGGGCGACGACCTGGAGAAACTGCTGGCCGCAGCGGGTCGCGCGCGGGACGCGCACCTGGTCGCGGAGGGGCGGCCCGGCGTGGTCACCCACGCCCGCAACGTGTTCATCCCGCTGACCCGGCTGTGCCGGGACCGCTGCCACTACTGCACCTTCGCCACCGTGCCGCACCGCGTCGAGTCGGCGTTCCTGGAGCGCGAGGAGGTCGTCGAGATCGCCCGGCAGGGCGCCGCGGCCGGGTGCACGGAAGCGCTGTTCACCTTGGGCGACCGGCCGGAGGCGCGCTGGTCGGCGGCCGCGGAGTGGCTCGAGTCGCGCGGTTATTCCTCCACTGTGGACTACGTGCGGTCCTGCGCGATCGCGGTGCTGGAGGAGACCGGGCTGCTGCCGCACCTCAACCCCGGCGTGCTGTCCTGGTCCGAGCTGACCAGGCTCAAGCCGGTGGCGGCCAGCATGGGCATGATGCTGGAGACCACCGCAGAGCGGCTGTGGCGGGACAAGGGCGGACCGCACTTCGGCAGCCCGGACAAGGAACCCGCGGTCCGGCTGCGAGCGCTGGAGGACGCCGGGCGCGTGGCGGTGCCGTTCACCAGCGGAATCCTCATCGGCATCGGCGAGAACCGCACCGAACGCGCTGAATCGCTGCTCGCGCTGCGCAGCGTCGCCCGGCAGTACGGGCACCTGCAGGAGATCATCGTGCAGAACTTCCGGGCCAAGCCGGACACCGCGATGCGCGACGTGCCCGACGCCGATCTGCAGGACCTGGCCGCCACCGTCGCCGTCGCGCGGCTGCTCATGCCCTCCGGGGTCAGCGTGCAGGCGCCGCCGAACCTGGTCGGCGACCAGCAGCTGCTGATGCTGCGCGCCGGGATCGACGACTGGGGCGGGGTTTCCCCGGTGACCCCGGACCACGTCAGCCCCGAGCACCCCTGGCCCCAGCTGGACGACCTCGCCGCGACCACCGCGGAAGCCGGTTTCGAGCTGCGCGAACGGCTCACCGCCTACCCGCGCTACGTGCGCGCCGGGCTCGCGGGCGACAGCACGCAGTGGCTGGACCTGCGGGTGGCCGGGCACGTCGCGGCGCTGGCCGCCGAGGACGGCCTGCGGCTGCCGGACGCGGAGATCGTCGGCCGCGAGTGGCAGGAGCCGGACGGCGGGTTCGAGTCCATCGGCCGCACCGACCTGCACCGCAGCATCGACACCTCGGGTCGCACCGAGGACCGCCGCGGCGACTTCGACACCGTCTACGGCGACTGGGACGAGCTGCGCGCGCAGGTGCCCGCCGACGCCGCCCCGGAGCGGCTCGACGCCGACGTGCGGGCTGGGCTCCAGCTGGCCGGGTCGGACCCCGCGGCACTGCTCGACGAAGCGAACCACGACGCGGCGATGGCCTTGATGACCTGCGACGGAGCCGCGCTGGACGAGCTCGCGCGGATCGCCGACGAGCTGCGCCGGGAGGTCGTCGGGGACGACATCACCTACGTGGTCAACCGCAACATCAACTTCTCCAACATCTGCTACGTCGGCTGCCGGTTCTGCGCCTTCGCGCAGCGCGAGCGCGACGCCGACGCCTACCGGCTCTCGCCGGAGGAGGTCGCCGACCGCGCCGACGAGGCGTGGCGGGCCGGCGCCACCGAGATCTGCATGCAGGGCGGCATCGATCCGCGGCTGCCGGTGTCCGGCTACGCCGACCTGGTGCGGGCGATCAAGCAGCGGGTGCCGGAGATGCACGTCCACGCGTTCAGCCCGATGGAGATCGTCAGCGCCGCGGCCAAGGCCGGGGTGGGCGTCGCGGACTGGCTGGCCGAGCTGAAGGAAGCCGGGCTGGGCAGCATCCCGGGCACCGCGGCGGAGATCCTCGACGACGAGGTGCGCTGGGTGCTGACCAAGGGCAAGCTGCCTGCCGCCGAGTGGATCGAGGTCGTCAGCACCGCGCACCGGCTGGGCATCCCGTCCTCGTCGACGATGATGTACGGCCACGTCGACACGCCCGAGCACTGGCTGGGCCACTTCCGGACGCTGGCCGGGGTGCAGGACACCGCGGCCGAGCACGGCAACGCCGGGCTCACCGAGTTCGTGCCGCTGCCGTTCGTGCACCGCAACGCGCCGATCTACCTGGCCGGGCTGGCCCGCCCGGGCCCCACGCACCGGGACAACCGCGCGGTGCACGCGATGGCGCGCGTGCTGCTGCACGGTCGCATCGACAACGTCCAGTGCTCCTGGGTCAAGCTCGGCGACACCGGGACGACCGAGGTGCTCAACGGCGGGGCCAACGACGTCGGCGGGACGTTGATGGAGGAGACGATCAGCCGGATGGCCGGGTCCGAGCACGGTTCTGAGCGCAGCGTCGAAGAGCTGCACGAACTGGCTGGTCGGGCGGGTCGTCCGGCGCGGCAGCGGACCACCACCTACGGCCGCGCGGGGCGGGTGCAGCTGGGCATCAGCCAGCCCTGACCCGTTCGAGTGTGTCCCATCTCACGGCTTTAACCGGATCGAGTGGCTGTGAACGCTGGGAAACCGGCCGTCCACCTGCGTCGTTCAAAGATCAACAGACCCGAATTCAGGCGCATTTCTCGGGAAAATATGATCATTCCGTCGTGGTCGGTTTACGCAAAGCGACCACGTGCGTAACGGCCGACCGGTACGGTCCGCCACCAGACTCGGACGAATGCTGACCCGATCGGGTCAACTGTCGTTAGGGAGGCGCGCTCGTGCGTAGCCGAATATCTCGCGTGGCCACGCGAGTCTCCGTGCTCTGCGCTGCCGCCGGAGCGGCGTCGCTGGTGACCGCCACGGCGGCCGCTGCCGACCCGCGGGCGATGGCCGTGAGCGGACCGATGGACTCGTTGGCCACGCCGGTCGGCCTCACCGCAGTCGGGCTCGGTGTGGCCGGCATGGTCGCGGGGGTGTTCCGCAAGAAGAAGGTCACGCCCGAGAACCAGCGCAAGACCTCCTGAACCTCCCGGGCGACGGTCGGTTCAGCCCGGAACCCACGTCCCGGAGCCCGGTCGGTCCAGGCAAAACCGGCACCCCCGCGAGCGCTGCCGGAGGTCGTTCCCACCGGCGGCGCGCGGCTTGCGAGAATCAGCACGTGAGCAGCGACACCGCACCCCAGAACAGCCAGTCCGCGGCCCGGCCGCGGGTGTTGTCCGGCATCCAGCCGACCGCCGACTCGTTCCACCTCGGCAACTACCTGGGCGCCCTGCGGGAGTGGGTCGTCATGCAGGACGAGTACGACGCCTTCTACTGCGTCGTCGACCTGCACGCCATCACCGTCGAGCAGGACCCGGAGCAGCTGCGCCAGCGCACCCGGCTCTCCGCCGCCCAGCTGCTGGCCCTCGGCATCGACCCGGACCGCTCCACGCTGTTCGTGCAGAGCCACGTCCCGGAGCACGCCCAGCTCAGCTGGGTGATGGAGTGCCTGACCGGCTTCGGCGAGGCCGGCCGGATGACCCAGTTCAAGGACAAGTCCGCCCGGCAGGAAGCCGAGCACGTCAGCGTCGGGCTGTTCACCTACCCGGTGCTGCAGGCCGCGGACATCCTGCTCTACCAGGCCGATGCTGTCCCGGTCGGCGAGGACCAGCGCCAGCACCTGGAGCTCACCCGCAACCTGGCGCAGCGCTTCAACTCCCGCTACGGCAACACCTTCACGGTCCCGGCCGCGCACATCCCCAAGGGCACCGCGAAGATCTACGACCTGCAGGACCCGACCTCCAAGATGAGCAAGTCGGTGCCCGCCGGGGTCGTCGAGCTGATGGAGTCGCCGAAGCGCTCGGCGAAGAAGATCCGCTCCGCGGTCACCGACCTGGAGCGCGAGATCCGCTACGACGTCGAGAACAAGCCGGGCATCAGCAACCTGCTGGCGATCTACTCGGCGCTGACCGGGCGCGACATCCCGGAGCTCGAAACCGCCTACGAGGGCAAGGGTTACGGCGACCTGAAGAAGGACCTCGGCGAGGTCGTGGTCGAGTTCGTGACGCCGTTCCAGGACAAGGTCCAGGGCTACCTCGACGACCCGGCGGAGCTGGACAAGGTCCTGCACCGCGGCGCCGAGCACGCCCGCGAGGTGGCGGGCGAAACGCTGCGCACCGTCTTCGATCGAGTGGGCTTCCTTCGACCGATGGGCTGATCTGATCAACTCCGGGTAGCCTGCCACCGTTCGGGGGAAGCCGTTGCGGCGGGAGGTGCACCGTGACCGGGCAGCAGGAGGAGAAACCGGGGCGGCTGGCGCTGCTGCGCCGCAAGCACGGGTGGCTGGACCGGCTGATCCGGGCGTTCGAGCGGTACCAGAAGCAGTACGGCGACTACTACGCCGCGGCGATCACCTACTTCAGCGTGCTCGCCATGGTGCCCCTGCTGATGATCGCCTTCGCGGTCGCCGGTTTCGTGCTGGCGGGCAACCCGGAGCTGCTCGGGCGGCTGCAGGCCTCGATCACCACGGCCGTGCCCAGCCCGGCGATGAGCCAGATGCTGACCGGCGTCGTCGACCAGGCGATCCGGCAGGCCGGGGCGGTCGGGGTGATCGGTCTGCTCACCGCGCTGTACTCCGGGCTGGGGTGGATGACCAACCTCCGCGAGGCGCTCACGGCGCAGTGGACGCAGGTGCCGGACCAGCAGCCGATGCTGCGGCGGATGGTCTCGGACCTGCTGTCGCTGATCGGTCTCGGCGCGGCGATGGCGGTCTCGATCGGGATCAGCGCGCTCGGCGGTCTCGGGCTGCGGCTGTTCGAGCTGGTCGGGATAGAGCACACCGCGGTGGCCCTGCTCGTGCTGCAGGGGCTGACCACGCTGCTGTCGCTGGCGGCGAGCTGGCTGGTGTTCCTGTGGGTGCTGGCCAGGCTGCCGCGCAAACCGGTCACGCTGCGCAGCGCGGTGTGGGGCGCGCTGTTCGCCGCGATCGGCTTCGAGGTCCTCAAGCAGGTCGCGGTGATCTACCTGAACAGCGTCACCACCTCCCCGGCCGGTGCGGCGTTCGGACCGATCCTCGGTCTGCTGGTGTTCGCCAACCTGACCTCGCGGTTCATCCTGTTCGTCACAGCCTGGACGGCCTGCGCCCCGGAGAACATGGAACTGGCGCCGCCGCCCCCGCCGGGCCCGGCGATCATCCGCCCGATCGTCCAGGTCCGCGGCAACCGCATCGGCGCCCGCACCACGGCGGGCCTGGTGAGCCTGGGCGCCCTCGCCGGCTGGGCCTGGCGCCGCCGCCGTTGATCCGCAATTTCAATGGAAATCGGAGGTCCGATTTCCATTGAAATTGCGGGAGTTCTCCACAGGACCCCGGAGCTTTCCCCATGTTTCGGCGTGTCGGGAGACGACATGCCGGGGCGTGCCGGATCAGGTGGCGAGGTCGGCGAGCAGCGCGGCGAGGTCGGTGGGGCGGGAGAACATCGGCCAGTGGCCGGTCGGCAGGTGGTGCACGTCGACTCCGGCCATCACCGCGTACTTCGGATCGCCGCTGTCGACCATGGCTCGCACGTCCTCCGGGGTGAAGGTCGTCGCGATCACCGAGCGCGGCACGTCCGGGAGGACGTCGGGCCGCCGCAGCGGCTGCGTGAGGGTGCCGAACGGCTGCGGGGTGCTCATGGCGCGCATGCGGGCCCGCTGCCCGTCGTCGAGCCCCGCGAGGTCCTCCGGGCCGAAGTCGGGGAGCGGCAGGCGCCAGCCGTCGCCGTCGGACGCGACGCTCTTGCGCCACGCGTCCTGGACTTCCGGCGGATTGGAGTCGAGCACGGATGCCCCGGCCGGCATCGGCCCGGCGTCGACGTAGACCACGCGCGCGATCCGCTCCGGGATGCGGTCGCCGAGGGCCGTGACGGGCACGTTCGCGCCGCTGTGCCCGACCAGCACGACCTCGCGCAGGTCGTCGCCCTCGACGAGCCGCACCAGGTCGGCGATGTGGGTCTCGACGTCCACCTCCGGGGTGGCTTCGCCTGCGCGGTCCGCGAGCCCGGGCAGCGTCACCGGGTGCACGTCGTGCCCCGCCGCCCGCAGTTCCCGCGTCACGTCCTCCCAAGCCCAGGCTCCGAGCCAGAAACCGGGCACCAGCACGAACGTCGCCATCGTCGCTCCTCGTCCTTCGGATGCCTCCGGACAGTAGGGGCCAGGTCCGACAGCTACTCCGGACCGCCGAGGAGTCCGGCGCTGCGGTACACCGATTCGAGGTAGGCGCGGGCCCCCGCGGCATCGAGCGGTTCGGGCTGGACCAGCCGGAACAGCACCGCGCCGACCATCATGTCGATCAGCACGTCCAGGTCGGCGTCGGCCGCGAGCGTTCCCTCGGCCTGCGCGCGCTCCAGCAGCGCCCGGGTGATCCGCCGCCGGGGCAGGACGTAGTTCTCCCAGTAGGTCGCCATCAGCTCCGGGTGGCTGACGCTCGCCCCGAAGACGCGGGCGATCATCGCGCGCAGCCGCGGTTCGGCGATCGCCTCGGCGAGACCGGGCAGGAGTTGCCGGATCAGCGTCGCCACCGGCACGTCGGCGACGTCGGTCGGTGCGGTTTCGGGGATCTCGTCGCGGGCGGACTCGATCGCGGCGGCCAGCACCGCCTCCTTGGAGTCCCACCGCCGGTAGACGGTGAGCTTGCCGACCCCGGCCCGCTTGGCGATCTGCTCGATGCTGGTGCCCTCGACCCCGCCTTCGACGAACAGGTCCAGCGCGGCCCGGAGGATCGCCCGGTCCGCTTCGGGGTTGCGGGGTCGCCCGCGCGTTCCGGTCATGCGGCCCTCCCGGTTCGCAAGGTCGTCCCGAGCCAGCGCGAGAGCTCTGCCGCGCTGGTCCCGCGCCACGCGAGGTGGGCGTCCGGGCGCACCAACCAGATGTCGCGACGCGGGTTCTCGGGCACCAGGTGCACGACGGCATGGCCGATCGGGGTCGGGATTTCCTGGCTGGAAAGCACCGCCCAGCGGCCACCGAGCTCGGAGTGCAAGCGGGTCCGCCGTCCGCTGCCGTCCCGGCACACCAGGTCCGGCACTCGGTCGCCGGGACGCGGGCGAGGTCCGCGCCGGGAGCCGAGCGGGCCGTTGCGGTAGTTCACCCACAGCTGGGACGCCAGCCACGTCCCGCGCTGCTGGAACGGTCCGAGCCTGGCCACCCGCGTGAACAGGTTGCGCACCGATCTGCCGACGACGCCCTCGGCCAGCATGAGCTTGGTGTTCGCCGTGGTACCGCGCAGGACGCTCTCGGCCAGCGGCCGTCGTTCGGCCTGGTAGGTGTCCAGCAGCGCAGCAGCCGCACGGCCCTGCAGCACCAGCGCGAGCTTCCACGCCAGGTTCTCGGCATCACCGATGCCGGTGTTCATGCCCTGGCCGCCGAACGGGCTGTGGATGTGCGCGGAGTCCCCGGCCAGCAGGACCCGCCCGCAGCGGTAGCTGTCGGCCAGCCGGCGGTGGATCCGGAAGGCCGAGGTCCAGGTGGCCCCGCGCAGCCGCGCGTCGGTCCGGCCGGTGCGCTCGGGGAGCAGGCGGCGCAGCTGGGTGAGGACGTCGTCCTCGGCGTGCTCGACGTCGGCCATCAGCCGCCACCGGTCGTCGGTCCCGCTCCGCATCGGCATCGCGATGAACATCCCGTCCCGGGCGAACCAGCTCGACGAGCCGCGCCGGTCCAGGTCCCAGTCGGCGTCCACGTCCGCGAGCAGCCACTGGTCCACCAGCTGCGCGCCGGGGAAGCCGATGCCGGTGAGCTTGCGGACCGCGCTGTGCGCGCCGTCACAGCCCACGACGTAGTCCGCGCGGGCCGTTTCGCCGGAGATCGTCGCGGTCACTCCGCCGGCGTCCGGCACCAGGTCGGTGAGCTCGCGGTCCCACTCGACGGTGCCGCCGAGCTCGGTCAACCGCCGCCGCAGCTCGGCCTCCACCTCGGCCTGCGACACCACGAGCGCGGAGAGCTGTTCGCCCTCGACCTCGCCGAACCTGACGGTGGCGAGGGTCTTGTCTCCGGCGTGCATGGTGATCTGCATGGCCCGGTGCGCGCGGTCGGGCAGGTCGCCGAGAGCGCCGAGCCGGTTCAGCACCTCGACGCCACGTGCGTGCAGGATGTTCGCCCGCGAGGTCGTCGCGGGTCCGGCGGCTCGATCGACGACTCGAACCGGGATGTCGTGCGCTCGCAAGCCGCACGCCAGCGCCAGTCCGGTCGGACCTGCCCCCACCACGAGAACGCCCATCGTCCGCTCCAATTGATTAACGGTACGGGTCCGTTAACTAATAAGACCACGGCCGGCGGCCGACCGGTAGGGCCTTTCGGATCAGGGGTGGTCGTCGCCGCCGCGGCGCCGACGGCGCGCGATGGCAGCCCGGCGGCGCTGCACGACGATCGCGGCGGCGATGGCGACGACCGCCGCGGCCAGCAGCGCCAGCGGTCCGCCGACCGTGCCGAAAATCGAGGCGGCTTCCGGCTGGGCCTGCACCGGCTGGCCGTCCGCCCGGGTCTCGGTGGGTGCGCCCGGGGAAGTGGTCACCAGCTCGCCGACGGCGCTCGCATCGCCCAGGGCGAATCCGTAGTCCAGCAGGTGCATGGTCTGCGCGGACTGCCTGATCGGCTCGTTCTCACCGCGCATCAGCACCGCGACCAGCCGTCGCCCGTCGCGCTCGGCGGCGCCGATGAAGGTGTGCCGGGCGTCGTCGGTGAACCCGGTCTTGCCGCCGATCCCGCCGGGGTAGGCGCGCAGCACCTGGTTGTCGCTCCACACCTCCAGCGGCGGACCGCCCGGCGCGCCCGGCAGGAAGGCCTGGTGGGTGCCGGCGATCGCGGCGAAGGCGGGCTCCTGCATCGCGACCCGGAAGATGGTCGCCAGGTCGTAGGCCGACGTGCTCATGCCCGGACCGTCCAAACCGGACGGTGTCGCGGTGCGGGTGTCCAAGGCGCCCAACGATTCCGCCAACGCGTTCATCTTCTGGACGGTGGTCTCCACACCGCCCATCTTCATCGCGAGCGCGTGCGCGGCGTCGTTGCCGGACCGCAGGATGAGGCCGGTCAGCACCTGCTGGACCGAGTAGGTGACGCCGGGCTCGAGGCCGACCCGGCTGCCCTCCTGGTTCGCGTCCTCCTGGGTGACCACGATCGTGTCGTCCAGGCGGAGTTCGCGGATCGCGGTCAGCGCGGTGAGGACCTTGATGGTGGACGCCGGGCGGTGCCGGGCGTGCGGGTCGTGCGCGGCCAGCACCTCACCGGAGTCCAGGTCGGCGAGCACCCAGCTGGCCGCCGAGACCTCCGGCGGCGGAGCCGGCGCGCCGGGCGGGGCGACGAACCCGCACCCGCTCATCTGGTCGCCGCCCACGGGCGTCTCAGGCACCGGCACGGGCTCCGGGACGGGCTGGCCGGGCGCGGGTACCTCGGAGGTGTCCACCGGCGGCGGAGGCGCCGCGGCAGCGGGGCAACCGTCCTGCGCGTGCGCGGTGCCACCCATGAGCGGGAGCGCCACGCCGAGAGCGCAGATGGCGATCTTGGTGCGAAGCAGGCTTACCGAACCGCGGGCACGTCGAGGCACACGCAGCAGGCTAGCCAATCCGGAACGCCCGCGTCCGGGCAGAGTCCACCCGGACCGGTGGGTGAGGCCGGTTACAGCGGATACTGGCCCCGTGACGATTTCCCGACGTGTTGCGCTGTTCCTGCTGGCCTTCGGCGTGTGGTCCTACCTGCTGTGGCCCAACTTCGTGCGCAACATCTGGAACAGCGACCGGTCCTGGGCGGACGGCTCCCCGACGAGCTACCTGATCGTCCACCTGGTGATCGCGGTGGTCTCCCTGGTCCTGGGCACGATCATCGGCGTCATCGGCTGGCGCGCGTTCCGGGCCACCCGCAAGACGACCGACCAGAACACCAAGGCCTGACGCTCCGTTCCACCTGATCAGCACCCGTGAGTCTTTTGGGACGCCAGGACAGCCCAAAAGACTCACGGGTCCTGACCAGCTGCAGACCGCTCCCCCGAGCACGAAAAACCGGCGCCCACCCCG
>NZ_JBEOVY010000246.1:0-11773 GCF_040295745.1 Saccharopolyspora sp. NPDC002686 | reverse complement strand
TCAATTAAAACTGCAGATCCCAGGCACGGCGGATCACAGTTTCAATTGAAACTGCGGGGTGGTTCCCAGCGGAGGGCGAACCAGAGCTCCATGCGGGTTTCCGGGTCGGCGAGGTCCGCGCCGAGGGCTCGTTCGGCCTGGCCGATGCGGTGGCGGACGCTGTTGCGGTGCACGCCGAGCGCAGTTGCCGTGCGCTCCCAGTTGCCGTGGTGGGCCAGCCAGACGCGCAGGGTGTCCCGGAGGCCTCCGGGTTGCCGGTCCGGGTCCAGCGCGAGCAGGGGAGCGAGGACTTCGGTGGCGAATGCGCTGGCCGCGTCGGACGGGACCATTGTGGACAGTCTGAGGTCGGAGTCGGCGACCACCGGGCGGCCGAGGGATTTGGCCCGGTCCAGGAGGTTCTCGACCTCCCGCACCGCGCTGGGCAGGGAGTCGGCCCGGTGCTGTCGGCTGACCACCGGCAACCAGCCCTGGTCGCGCATTCCGGAAAGGAGCTCCGGGGCGGGCGGGACGTTGACGATCGCGGTGAACCCGCCGTCGGCGAGCTGGACCAGCGGGGTGCGCAGGTGGGTGCTCAGCCAGTCGTGATCAGCGGCGTCGTCCGCCGCACGCCGTCGCACCGCGGTCCCCGCGACCACCCGGTATTCACCACCGGGGAGGAGCCGGGTCAGCACGTCTTCGGGCGGGCCGTCGTGCAGCAGAAGCGCAGTGGTGGCCGCGCTCAGCGGCGCGTCCTTCGCGCGACCGGCCAGCCCCAGCAGTCCGGCGCCGACCGCGACGATCGCCCGCTCGGTGGCGTCGAAGCGCCGCCGGCGGCCGAGGACGAGCAGGTGCGAAGCCGTCGCTTGCGGCGAAACAGGTTGTGCCAGCAGCGAAGTCCCGTCCGGGAGCTCGGTGGTCGCGCTGCGGATCCCGCGTCCTGCGCGCAGTTTCGCCAGCAGCTCCGACACCTCGGCCGGCCACTGCGCGGGCGCGCCGTGCTCGGCCACCGGCTCGTCGTGCTGCCCGGCCAGCGCTGCCCACGCGTCCAGCTGCTGCGCGAGCTCCCGCACCAGCGGTCGAAGGCCTTCGGCCGCGGCCTTGATCAGCGCTTCGCGCGCCACCGCGACCCGCCGCTGGTCGCGTTGCGCGGCCTCCGCCAGCGCCACCGCAACCGCCCGGTTGATCGCCAGGAACGGCGTCCGGGGCGGGACCACGAGCAGCGGCAGGCCGTGCCGCACGCACGCCTCGCGCAGGGCGTCCGGCACCGCTTCGTGCATCGGAGGCGTCACGCCGAAGCCGAGAGCCGTGATCCCGGCACCCAGCAGGCCGAGGACGTAGCGCTCGACGTCTTCCGGTGCGGTGGCGAAGTCGACGCCTGCCGTGAGCAGCAGTTCGTCACCCAGCAGGTACGGGCCCGGATCGCGGAGCTCGCTGACGTGCGCCCAGCGGACCGGGCGCTCCAGCGCGCCGGGGCGGAGGCTGTCGGCCACGACCTCCAAGGCCAGCCCGGCGTCCTCGACGACCGCGCGCAGCGGGATCGCGAAAGTCATAACGACCACAGCGTACGTCGAACTGGGACGGATCGTCCCATGTCGCCCCGGTGGACGCGGGCCTACGGTTTCCGGAAACAGCGGTGCCCCAGCTCACCGCCGTTCGGGGTGAACCCCGATGACCTGCACGTTCTGCACGAGGAGGCCGCCGTGGTCGGTGACTACGCGGTGATCGCGATCTACATCGCCGGGATGATCGGCATCGGCTGGGTCGGCATGCGGCTGGCCCGCACCAAGAGCGACTACCTGGTCGCCGGGCGCCGGCTCGGCTGGTTCATGTACTCCGGGACGATGTCGGCGATCGTGCTCGGCGGTGCGTCCACCATCGGCGGCATCGGGCTCGGCTACACGCACGGCATCTCGGGCGCCTGGCTGGTGCTGACCATCGGGCTGGGCATCCTCGCGCTGCACGCGTTCTTCGCGCGGCGCCTCGTGAAGCTGCGGGTCTACACCGTCTCGGAGATGCTCGACCTGCGCTACGGCGGCTCGTCGACGGTGATCGCCGGCGTGGTGATGTGGGGCTACACGCTGATGCTCACGGTCACCTCGACGCTGTCGTTCGCCACCGTCTTCCACGTGCTGTTCGGGGTGTCCAGCGCGGTCGGCATCGCGATCGGCGGTTCGATCGTGGTGCTGTACTCGGTGCTCGGCGGCATGTGGTCGATCACGCTGACCGACATCGCGCAGTTCGTCATCAAGACCATCGGCATCCTGCTGGTCCTGCTGCCGATGGCGCTGTTCGCGGTGGGCGGCTTCGACGGCATGGCGCAGCGGGTGCCGCCGGACTTCTTCGACCTGACCAGCATCGGCGGCGCCACGATCGTCACCTACGTGCTGACCTACGGTTTCGGCCTGCTCATCGGCCAGGACATCTGGCAGCGCGTGTTCACCGCGCGCACCCCGCGGGTGGCGACCGGCGGCGGTCTGGTCTCGGGCGTGTACTGCCTGGTCTACGGCTTCGCGGGCGCGCTGATCGGGATGGCGGCCAAGGTGCTGTACCCGAACCTCGGCAGCGCCGACGACGCGTTCGCCACCATCGTGTCCAACCTGCTGCCGACCGGTGTCCGCGGCCTGGTGCTGGCCGCCGCGCTGTCGGCGCTGATGTCGACCTCCAGCGGCGCGCTCATCGCCTGCTCGACCGTGACCACCACGGACGTCCTGGGCAAGCTGCGCGGCAAGTCGGGGGAGGCGGACCTCAAGACCAACCGGATCACCACCCTCGTGCTCGGGGTGCTGGCGATCGTCGTCGCGATGCTCGTCAACGACGTCGTCTCCGCGCTCACCGTCGCCTACAACATCCTGGTCGGCGGGCTGCTGGTGGCGATCCTCGGCGGCCTGGTGTGGAAGCGCGGCACCCGGGCCGGCGCGCTGACGTCGATGGTGGTCGGATCGGTCGTGGTGATCATCTCGATGGCGGTTCACGGACTGCTCGCCAACGAGCCGATCTACTACGGTCTCGGCGCGAGCCTGGTCTGCTACGTGGTGGTCAGCCTGCTGACCCCGCGCACCGACCCGGCCGTGCTGGAGACGTGGAACGAGCGCATCAGCGGCGCGCAAGCCGAACCCGCTGGTCAGTCGTCGTGAGCACTTCGGGGCGTTATGGCACCCCGAACTGCTCACGAGACCTGGCCAGGCACGACTGGAGGAACTGAATGATCGGCAGCAGGATCGGTGGCGACCTGGTCGTCGAGACGTTGCGCGCGCTCGGCGCCGACACCGTGTTCGGCCTGCCCGGGCAGCACGCGCTGGGTCTCTTCGACGCGCTGCGCCGAGCTCCGGACCTGCGGCTGATCAGCTCCCGAGTGGAGAACAACCTGGCCTTCGCCGCCGACGGGCACGCCCGCGCCCGGCTGGCCGCCGATCCCGCGGGCCCGGTGCCGGTCACGCCGATGATCGTCTCGACCGGTCCGGGAGCGCTGCTGACGCTGGCGTCGCTGCAGGAGTCGCGGGCCTCCTCGGTGCCGGTGCTGGGCATCTCCAGCCAGGTCCCGGCGGCCGGGCTCGGCGGCGGGAGGCACGGCTACCTGCACGAACTTCCCGATCAGCAGGCCAGTTTCCGCGACGTGGTCAAGTCGGTGCACGTGGCACGCACGGCCAGCCAGATCCCCGGTGCGCTGCGCGAGGCATGGGAATCGGCCGCGACCGCGCCGTACGGCCCGGTGTGGGTGGAGATCCCGCAGGACGTCCTGCTCGCCCCCGCCGGACTGCCCCCGATCACCTCCGCGACCGCGCGACCGGCGTCGCTGGAACCGCTGCCGGAGCTGATCGACGAAGCTGCGCGGCTGCTCGCCGACGCCGAGAACCCGGTGATCCTGGCCGGCGGCGGCGCGGCGCGCTCGGGTGCCGGGGCTGAACTGCTGGAGCTGGCCGAGGCGCTGCGTGCGCCGGTGCTGAGCACGTTCGGCGCCAAGGGCGTCTTCCCGTGGGAGCACCCGCTGTCCGGGCAGTCGTGGATGGAGGACTGGCACAGCACGGAGTTCCTCGCCGACGCCGACGTGCTGCTGGTCGTCGGCTCCGGACTCGGCGAGCTGACCAGCAACTACCACCGCTTCGCGCCGCGCGGCCGGCTCGTCCAGATCGAGGCCGACGCGGGCAAGCTCGAATCGAACCACCCGGCGCTGGGCATCCACGCCGACGCCAAGCTCGCCCTGTCCGCACTGGTGGACCGGGTCCCGCGACGCGAAGCCGACGGCCGGGCCGAGAAGGCGGTCGCCGACCTGCTGGAACGGGTGCGCGCCCGGCTAGCGGCGCAGGACCTGGAGCTGGAGCAGCGGATCCTCGGCGAGGTCCGCGCGGCGCTGCCCGAGGGCACGCCGAGCTTCTGGGACATGACGATGCTCGGCTACTGGGCCTGGTCGGCCTGGAACGCCGACGGCGCGCCGATGCACACGGCGCAGGGCGCAGGCGGTCTCGGCTTCGGCCTGCCCGGAGCGCTCGGCGCGGCGGCGACCGGTCGTCCGGCGCTGGCGGTGTCCGGCGACGGGGGAGCGATGTACGGCATCGCGGAGCTGGCCACGGCGGTCCAGCACCGGCTCGACGTGACGTGGCTGATCGTCGACGACGGCGGTTACGGCATCCTCCGCGAGTACCTCACCGGCACCTTCGGCGAATCCACCGCCACCGAGCTGGCCCGCCCGGACTTCGTCGTCCTGGCCTCGGCTTTCGGCGTCCCCGCGGTCGAAACGACCCCGGACCGCCTCCGCCAGGACCTGGCCGACGCCTTGAACGCTCCGGGTCCGAGCGTCGTGGTCCTCCCGCAGCACCTCCGCCTGTTCGCCCCGACCCACCTCGACCAGGACTGACGGAAACCCGGTCGGCCGCGCGCATCGGATCTAGCATGGTGCGTCGCGGTCGACCCGACCGCGCGGGCGGAAGGACCCGGGCATGGCGTACGCGGTTCGACCTCTGGACGCCTCGACGTGGACTGCGTTCGCCGAGCTCGTCGAGCGCAACAACGGGATCTTCGGCGGCTGCTGGTGCCTCGGCTTCCACCCGGAGCGCGGTCAGCGGGGGAGCGTGCGCCGCGAGATCAAGGAAGAACGGGTCCGCAGCGATCGCGCGCACGCCGCGCTCGTGCTCGACGACGACGGACTGGTGCAGGGGTGGTGCCAGTACGGCAGCCCCGAGGAGCTGCCGGGCATCAAGCACCGGCGCGAGTACGACAAGGACGCGCCACCGCTCCCGGACTGGCGGATCACCTGCTGCTACGTCGACCCGAAGCACCGCGGCCAGGGCATCGCGCGAGCTGCGCTCGGCGGCGCGCTCGACCAGATCGCCCGGGCCGGTGGTGGTCTGGTCGAAGCGATTTCCGAGGTGACCACCGGCCGCGAGTCACCGGCCCGGTTCCTGTTCAGCGGGACAGTCGAGCTCTTCGAGCAGTTCGGCTTCGCCCGCGGGCGGCAGGTCGGCAAGCACGCGTGGCTCGTCAGCCGGACCGTCGACCTGGTGTGATCAGGGGATTGCGGCTTCGATCCGGTCGAGCTGGGCGGCGAGGAGCTCTTCGAACGCGTCGCGGCGGTCGGCTCCGACCGGGCGGATGTCGCGGCCGTAGTAGGCCAGCGCGGGGAAGCGCTCCGGATCCGCGCCCAGCACCGCGACGCGGAACAGCTCCATGCCCTGCTCGTGCTCCTCGGGCGTTCGGGTGCTGACCCCCGCATCGGAGGCGATCAGCGACACGATCAGGACCGCGATCCGGTGGTAGTGCGCCGGGATCTCCTCATCGGGCAGGCCTGACGCCCGCAGCGCTTCCAGCACTTCTTCGATGACCATCCGGGAACCGGTGCCGCCCGAGGCGTAGCGCCCCCAGATCCCGGCGAGCTGCGGCTGCTGCCCGAAGGCGTCCCGCAAGCGCAGGGCCAGGGTGGTGATGCGCTGCCTCCAATCGCCTTTGGGGAGGTAGCCGTCCATGGCGGTGGTGAGGATCCGGTCGGCCACCGCGCGCAGCAGATCGGTCTTGTTGCGGAAGTGCCGGTAGAGGCTGGAGGAATCGGTCCCGAGCGCTGCGGCGAGCTTGCGCACGCTGAACGAGTCGGCGTCGCTCGTGCGGAGCAGCTCCGCCGCCGTGTCCAGGATCTCCTCGGTCGACCAGCGCCTTCGGCCCGTCATCTCGCCCCTCTCGTCGGAGGCCCAGCATAACTGATGCACTTGCTGTTGCACGCGGTGCGTGCATAATGGCGGCACTGCTTGCTGAGCGGTCCGCACCGGGCGGACGAGAAGGGGGCGTGCGCCGTGACGAAACCACTGGATCCCGCCGAGTTGAACGCCGCTGTCGAGAACGTCCACCGCGCCGGGGTGCCCGGCGTGTTCGCCGAGGTGCGCGCCGGAGACCAGGTTTGGCGCGGCGCGGCCGGCGTGGCCGATGTCGACACCGGGCGTCCGATCACCGCCGACATGCGGCACCGCGTCGGCAGCATCACCAAGACCTTCACCGCCGTCGCGGTGCTGCAGCAGGTCGAGGCCGGCCGGATCGAGCTGGACGCGCCGATCGGCCGCTACCTCCCGAATCTGGTTCCGGGGGAGCGCGGTGACGCGATCACGGTCCGGATGCTGCTCAACCACACCAGCGGACTCGCCGAATACCTCCCGGTCGCCTACCCGTCGCTGAAGGCGTTCCCGGACCTGGCGGGCACCACGCCGCAGAGCCTGGACGACCACCGGTTCACGCGGTTCGACGCCACCGAGCTGATCGAGATGGGGGTGACCTCGCCCGCCGTCGGCTCTCCGGGCGGCACCCCGGGGGTGTACTCCAACACCAACTACCTGCTCCTCGGCGAACTCCTGCAGCAGGTCACCGGCACCCCGGCGGCCGAGCACATCACCCGGAACGTCATCGAGCGCGCCGGGCTCCGGCACACCGAGCTCCCCGCCGAGCCGCGCATCAGCGGACCGCACTCCCGGCTCTACGAGTCCTGGTTCGGCATGATCGACCCGCCCCGCGACTACAGCGTTTTCGACATGTCGTGGGTGGGCCCGGCGGCTGCACTGGTGTCGACCGTCGCGGACCTCAACCGTTTCTTCGGGCTGCTGCTCAACGGCGAACTGGTCAACCGGTCCTCCCTGGCCGAGATGCAGCGCACCAACCCGGTCATCTCCCAGGAGGGGGAGGTGATCGACTACGGCCTCGGCCTGCACCCGATGAACGCTCCGGGCCAGGACACCTTCTGGGGCCACGGCGGCACGGCCTGGGGAGCCGGTGCGCTCACCATGATCCGAGCCGACGGCGAGCGCCAGATGTCGGTCGCGGTCAACCTGCAGCGCTGGAACACCCTCGACGCCACGGGCAAGCCGAAGCCGCACCCCATCGACGACGCCCTCAAAACCCTCCACCACCTCGCGATGCACGGCGGGTGATCACCGGGGCCCCGGGTCCGGAGGTTCGTGGTTTCGGACACCCCGGGTCGCTTCGGCTGGAGTTGTGCAGGGACGATGGGGGGACGATGAAGCTCACCGACCACCTCCCCGCGACCGACACGCCCGACCCCGATGAACTGCTCGAGGCGTTCGTCTCCTGGACCACCGATCAGGGCATCGAGCTCTATCCGGCGCAGGAAGAGGCGCTGATGGAGGTGGTGACCGGGGCGAACGTCATCCTGAGCACCCCGACCGGCTCCGGCAAGAGCCTGGTGGCCACCGGCGCGCACTTCACCGCGCTGGCCGCGGGCAAGCGCAGCTTCTACACCGCGCCGATCAAGGCGCTGGTGTCGGAGAAGTTCTTCTCCCTCGTCGACGTCTTCGGCGCGGAGAACGTCGGCATGATGACCGGCGACAGCAGCGTCAACGCCGATGCCCCGATCATCTGCTGCACTGCGGAGATCCTGGCCAACATCGCGCTGCGCGACGGCGAGCTCGCCGACGTCGACCAGGTCGTGATGGACGAGTTCCACTTCTACTCGGAGCCCGACCGCGGCTGGGCCTGGCAGGTGCCGCTGCTGGAGCTGCCGCGCACCCAGTTCGTGCTGATGTCGGCCACCCTCGGCGACGTCACCTTCTTCCAGAAGGACCTCACCCGGCGCACCGGGCGCGAGACCGCGGTGGTCACTTCCGCGGAACGGCCGATCCCGCTGACCTTCCGCTACGCGAAGACGCCGCTGCACGAGACGATCGAGGAACTGCTGGCCGGGCAGCAGGCCCCGGTCTACGTCGTCTACTTCAACCAGGCCTCCGCGCTGGAGCAGGCGCAGGCGCTGATGAGCGTCAAGGTCGCCAGCCGCGAGCAGCGCGACCAGATCGCCGAGGCGATCGGCGACTTCCGGTTCACCGCAGGGTTCGGCAAGACCCTGTCCCGGCTGGTCCGGCACGGCATCGGCGTGCACCACGCGGGCATGCTGCCGAAGTACCGGCGGCTGGTCGAGCAGCTGGCGCAGGCCGGGCTGCTGAAGGTCATCTGCGGCACGGACACGCTGGGCGTGGGCATCAACGTGCCCATCCGCACCGTGCTGATCACCGGGCTGACCAAGTACGACGGCGTGCGCACCCGGCACCTGAAGGCGCGCGAGTTCCACCAGATCGCCGGTCGCGCCGGCCGCGCGGGCTACGACACCTCCGGGTACGTGGTGGTGCAGGCGCCCGAGCACGAGATCGAGAACGAGCGGGCGCTGGCCAAGGCCGGGGACGACCCGAAGAAGAAGCGCAAGGTGGTGCGCAAGAAGGCGCCCGAGGGCTTCGTGTCCTGGAGCGAGAAGACCTTCGAGAAGCTGGTCGGCGCCGAGCCGGAGCCGCTGCGCTCCAGCTTCACCGTCAACCACGCGATGCTGCTCAACGTCATCAACCGCCCCGGCGACGCGTTCGCGGCGATGCGGCACCTGCTGGAGGACAACCACGAGGACCGGCCGACGCAGCGCCGCCACATCCTGCGGGCCATCGCGATCTACCGCGCGTTGCTGGCCGCCGACGTCGTCGAGCAGCTCGACGAGCCCGACGAGCAGGGCCGCCGGGTGCGGCTGACGATGGACCTGCAGTTCGACTTCGCGCTCAACCAGCCGCTCTCGCCGTTCGCGCTGGCCGCCATCGAACTGCTCGACGTCGACTCGCCCAGCTACCCGCTGGACGTGCTGTCGGTCATCGAGTCCATTTTGGACGATCCGCGGCAGGTGCTGTCGCAGCAGCAGTTCAAGGCCCGCGGCGAGGCCGTCAACCAGATGAAGGCCGACGGCATCGAGTACGACGAGCGGATGGAGCTGCTCGAGGAGATCACGCACCCGAAGCCGCTGGCCGACCTCCTCGACGCCGCCTACGAGACCTACCGCAAGGGGCACCCGTGGGTCGGCGAGCACGAGCTGTCGCCGAAGTCGGTGGTGCGCGACATGTACGAGCGCGCGATGAACTTCGTGGAGTTCGTCAACCACTACGGGCTGGCCCGCTCGGAAGGCCTGGTGCTGCGCTACCTGGCCGACGGGTACAAGACGTTGCGGCACACGGTGCCCGACGACGCCAAGACCGAAGAGCTCACCGACATCATCGAGTGGCTGGGCGAACTCGTGCGCCAGGTCGACTCGAGCCTGCTCGACGAGTGGGAGAAGCTGCGCCACCCCGGTGCCGAGCCCGCCGCCGTGATGCCGGTGGACGAGGGGCCGGAGCGGATCACCGCGAACAAGCGGGCCTTCCGGGTCCAGGTGCGCAACGCGCTGTTCCGCCGCGTGGAGCTGGCGGCACGTCGCCGCTACGACGAGCTCGGAGAGCTGGATGGCGACAGCGGCTGGGACGCCGAGGCCTGGGAAGACGCGCTGGAGGAGTACTTCGAGCAGCACGAGGAGATCGGGGCCGGCCCGGACGCGCGCGGCCCGGCGCTGCTGATGATCACCGAGGAGTCGGACCGCTGGCTGGTCCGGCAGATCTTCGCCGACCCCGACGAGGACCACGACTGGGGCATCAGCGCGGAGGTCGACCTCGCCGCCTCCGACGAAGCAGGCACGGCCGTCCTGCGCATCACCGACGTCAACCAGCTCTGACCCGCTCGCGCCATTTCCCGGCTCTGGACGGTGGCGCAACGGGTGGGGCTGGCCTACCATCCGGGCGAGATCGGCCAGCCCCGTCGGGAGGAGCCCCGCGATGCCGCAGACCGTCGTTGTCGGCGTGGACGGATCGGACGAGTCGGTACGAGCCCTGCGCTGGGCCGCCAACCAGGTCCGGGAGGTCGGCGGGATCGTGCACGCGGCCATGGTCTGGCACCAGCCGGTCCAGTTCGGCTACCGCCTGCCGACCCCGGACAGCGAGCTGGAGGACCGGGCGCGCAAGTCCCTGGACGCAGCGGTCGACAAGATCAAGGGCGAGTTCCCGGCCGTCGACCTCCGGGCCCGGCTCATCCGGGGCCACGTCGTCGACGAGATGGTCGGCCTCTCCAAGCAGGCGGACATCCTGGTGGTGGGCAACAAGGGCCACGGAGCCTTTACCGGCATGCTCGTGGGTTCGGTGGCGCTGAAGCTCGTCCACCACGCGGCCTGCCCAGTGGTGGTCGTCCGCTGAGCGCGTTCAGGTCCGGCCAGCGGGGAGTTCTGCGGTGAGCAGCGTGCCGACCTCGGTGAGACCGCGCGCCTCGGAGTTGAGCTCCCGGCCGTAGCGCTGGGCGACGGTGGCGAGCTCGTCGCACTCGACTGCCCAGCCGAGCTCGGCGAGCAGGACGTCGGGTGCGGGGCGGTTTTCGTGGCTGAAGATTTCGTCCAGGCCCACGCCCCAGCTCTGCGAAGCGCTGACCGATTCCTCGTCGAGCAGCTGCTTCGTGACCAGGTGCTCGACCGCGATCCGGCTGCCCGGTGCGGAGTTTCCGGTGACCTCGTGCAGCAACCGCTGCTCGGTCGCGGCGTCGAGGTAGGGCAGGAGCCCTTCCGCGAGCCAGGCTGTGCGCAGCGCCGGGTCGAAACCGGCTTCGCGCAGCGCGGCGGGCCAGTCGTCGCGCAGGTCTGCCCCGATGGCGTGGCGGGTGCAGTTGGGCCGGGCGTTTTCGCCGGCGAGGACTTCGTCCTTGTACGCAAGGACTTTCGGCTGGTCGATCTCGAAGACCCGGACACCGGGAGGCCACGGCAGCCGGAACGCCCGGGTGTCCAAACCGGACGCGAGGACGACCGCCTGCTCGGTGCCGGCCTGGACGAAGAAGTCGTCGAAGTAGCGGGATCGCAAGCCGATGTAGTCGACGGCGTCCCGGAACCTCGGGTCGAAATCGGACTCGGCGGTCGGCACCGCTGCCCCCGCCGCGCGCGCCAGCGCGGCCGCGTACGGATCGTCGATCAGCCGTGCATCGCGCGCGGACTCCAACGCGCGGGCGGCGGCGACCATCAGCGCGGTGACCCCGACCCCGGACGAAACATCCCACTGCTCCTGCGACATGTGCATCCCCTCCGCCCGAACTGTGCCTCACCGAACGCCCGGAAACCACGGCTTCGCAGGAAGAAGTGCCGCACGTGCCAGCAAGATCACAACCCCTCCGCGACCCCGTTCAACCGGGTGGTGTCGATTTCGCGCGAGAGTGCCACCACCCGGTTGAACGGTCACTCGTGCTCCGGATGCGGACGCATCGGCTCCGCCGGGGGAGTCCGCAGTTTCAATTGAAACTGCAGTTTCAACGGAATTCGGGTGCCCGACACGCCGACACCTGTGGACAAGTCCGGCTCCCTGTGGAGAACTTCCGCAATTTCAATGGAAATTGGATGTCCAATTTCCATTGAAATTGCGGAGCCCGGAGCCCGGAGCCCGGAGCCCGGAGCCCGGAGCCCGGAGCCCGGAGCCCGGAGCCCGGAGCCCGGAGCCCGGAG